>DATILO010000001.1:0-10837 GCA_035476335.1 Binatia bacterium
GGCCTTAAAGTCCCGTCGCTCAATCGCGAAACGCTCAAAATTGAGTGGAAATCGGTTACTGCGGTGATGAAAAAACGAGCTCCCGTCATTGAAGTGAATACGTCCTTGACCGGCAGGCAAAGAAATACGTTGAAACTCACGCCCGACCACAAGATGATTGCCCTCGAGAACCGGCAGCTCGTGGATGTCCAAATGCAAGACCTGCTCAATACTCAAAGACACGTGGTGCTTGCCCACTACATCCCGGAAATTACTTCATCTACACAACGCGAACAACGTTCCGCGTATCTTCTCGGCGCGTTAAGCACCGACGGTCACGTTCGTTGGAACACCCGGCACGGCGAGGTCACCTTTGTCCAGAAACCAACGCCCGAAAAGGAAGCATTCATTGCGCAAGTCACACGCACGATGCAGACTGAGTTCAAGAAGGACCCACTCATACGCGAAAAACCTATCTCTCAAGGAATCATTCGAGGAAAACCCGCGCACGGTTCTGCAAACTCCTATCGCTGGTTCGGGAAGCTCATGGCAGAGGAAGTTATTGCCCAACAGCAGCAATTCGTCACGACGCTTCTCACTGCAGACCAAGAAGTTGCGCTTCAATTCCTCGGAGGCGTTATTGACGGTGACGGAACATACAATGCAAAAGCGCATCGTGTTAGTATTTATTGCTCAAAAGAGTGGTTATTGGAATCCATCATTGTTGCTTGCTTACGCATTGGCATCGTCCCGCAAGTCAGCAAGAATCGAACGGTTGCAAATGTACAACTTGTCGAAAAGCTGGATCTCATCGGCCACTATACGCACCGCATCCACATCACAGGGAAACGCGAGCGAATAGGAACGCGCTTTTTTGCTGCGCGCGAAGTTGTCGGCGATATCATTGACCGCGTTAATGTCGACGGTCGGATCAAACCTTACGTGAATAGTAATTTGCTCATAAGTGAAGAACGCCTTCAGTCTCTTCTTGGGAAGATGACAAAAAATGAACAAGAACATGTTGCGCGATTACTCGCAAGCGATATACGGCAACAACGCGTTACATTCGAGCGCGAGCTTGGAGAGCAAGATGTTTACAACATCACCGTGGCAGACCATCATAACTACATCGTTTTTACCGACCGCTACTCCCCCATACTCGTCAACAACTGCCACGCAGCCATCGTCTCGCGCGAGCTCGGGATTCCGTGCGTCGTGGGAACGAACGACGGCACCGAAAAAATCCGGAACGGGCGTCCCATCACGGTGAGCTGCGCCGAAGGCGAGGACGGGCTGGTCTACGACGGGATATTGAAGTTCGAACGCAAGGTCGTTGACGCGAGCAGATTGGCAAAACCGAAAACAAAAGTCATGATGAACGTCGGCAACCCCGACGAGGCATTCGAGCTGAGCTTCATCCCGAACGACGGCGTCGGATTGGCGCGCGAGGAATTCATCATCACCAACAGCATCAAGATTCACCCGCTTGCGCTGATTCATTTCGACCACATCACGGAGCCGAAACTCCGCGCGCAAATCGAGGAGATGACGCGCGGCTATCCGAACAAGACGGATTTCTTCGTCGAAAAACTCGCGCAGGGAGTCGCGACCATCGCGGCGGCGTTCTATCCGAAGGACGTCATCGTGCGCATGAGCGACTTCAAGAGCAACGAATACGCGGGGCTGATTGGCGGATTGATGTTCGAGCCGAAGGAAGACAACCCCATGATTGGCTGGCGGGGCGCGTCGCGGTACTACAAGCCCGGCTACGAGGAAGGGTTCGCCCTCGAATGCAAGGCAATGAAGAAGGTGCGTGACGACATGGGGCTCACGAACGTGAAAATCATGATTCCCTTCTGCCGCACGGTCGACGAGGGCAGGAAAGTGCTCGCCGTCATGGCAAAGCACGGCTTGGTGCGGCACAAGAACGGGCTGCAGGTGTACGTGATGTGCGAAATACCCGCAAACGTCGTCCTGGCAGAGCAGTTCGCGGACATCTTCGACGGGTTCAGCATCGGTTCCAATGACTTGACGCAGCTGACGCTCGGCGTTGACCGGGATTCCGAGCTCGTGGCAGATGTGTACGATGAACGCAACGCCGCCGTGAAGACGCTCATCGCCCACGTGATTCGCGTGTGCAAGAAACTGCACCGCAAAATCGGCATCTGCGGACAAGCTCCCTCCGACTATCCTGATTTCGCGCAGTTCCTCGTCAGAGAGGGCATTGACAGCATTTCGCTCAACCCGGACAGCGTCATGCGCACGATTCCCAAGATACTCGCCATTGAGAGGAAACGATGATATCGCCCGAACTCGACACGCTGTTCGAAAAAGAGAAAGAGGTCGCGGTGCATTTGAAGGACATCGGCGTGCTGCTGCTGGACTTGAGCGATTCTGTCAAGGACAAGCTCTCGGAGCGCGACACCGAGGAAATCAAGGGACTGGCGGACACGTTCGCGATGAACTGCGACGCGCTCACGGACGACTTGACGGGAGCCGAAGCCGTGCTCAAGAAAGTCCGCAAGAAAACCATCAAGCTCTGCAAGGGCGCGGTGAACGTTCCCGAACTCAAGGAGCACGTGAAGCAATTGCACACGCTCGTGAAGCGGCTGCGCTCCAACGCCAAGCAGTTCCTCCACGCGCGCGATCGCGAAATGGTGTTCCAGGAAATGAACAAGGACTATTCTGAATTGCTGGGAACGCTCACTGAATTGATGACGGAGACGCATTAGCGCTTCACGACCACGATTATTCTTAATCACACAAATTGTTTTATAGAATAGGAAAAAGAGTCCGAGTGTATGGCGGATGATCAACAACTCATTCTGTATTCAGGAATAGGCAGCGCCGGAAGCCAAAACAGCATAGTAGCGCGAGGCAGCTGTCCGTTTTGTACAGATAAAGTGACGTTTAGACAAATTACTTACAACGACCCCGAAAGTATCATCGAGGGAAGGATGGTGGCAGTTAGATGTGAGGGCTGTAACTCAATCCTTTCTCTCAGCATTGATACTAATAAGTTGCACCCCTCACCGCGAATTAAAGGAATCCTAGGCGTGCCCTCCGCAATTGAAAGATATTATCAAGAAGGATTGCGCTGTATCTCAGTAGACGCACCGAATGGTGCTGCAACACTTTTTCGAAAAGCGATTCACCAACTAGGAATCCATTACGGAGTTGCAACTAAAAATGACAAAAAAGAGTTATACGAAATTATAAAGGAACTTCATGCAAAAGAGCACATTCCAGGAAAATTAAAAGAAGCTCTTTTAGGGATGAAAGACGTGGGGAATGACGGAGCTCATGTTAATGAAAATGAGCCTGACCTCGTACAAGCCATGAAACTCAAAGCATTGTTGGAAACCGTGCTCAATAGCACCGTAATCAGCGATCAAAACTTAGCATACATAAAAGAAAAGCACAATAGCACTAACACTTAAGCTTCCGTCAACAATCGTCCTGCTCAAATAAGCTAAGGCTCATAGAGCCGGTTCACTCCTTTCACCCAAAGCCACGCCTGCTCCGAATTCTTGATTTCGCCAATCACGGTGCGTTCGAGTTCTCCCATGCGCTCCCATTCGAGCACCAGCGCGGGAAGCGCGCCCGGATCGATGGTGAACTTCTTGACGTATTCGCCCGGAATGACGCCGCTGCCGCCGAAGTGGAGAATGACAGTGCCGGTTGGCTTCCTGACATCAACGACGATTGCGTCTCCTTTGGCATAGAAGTGTTGGGAGTCTTCCACCAGTTCAAGTCCGGGCATGGGAGCACCGAAGACGAAACGAGTATAAATGGATTATTCTACTACAACAATCGTTCTGCTCAAACTGCCGTGCACGTAGTTCGTGAATTCGCCGAGCACGCGCAGCTTTGCTTGCTTCAACAGCTTTTGATGGTTGATGAAGTTGGGGAACACGATGACCGCGCGATTCTTCAGGTTCTTCTTCAAGCGCTGCAAGAACGCCCCGTAGAGCCGCGGCAGTTCCTTGCCTTTGGTGTGCAGGCCGTACGGCAAGTCCGTGACGACCGAGTCGACCTTGCCGAGCGTGGTGGCGTCCGCGACCGTCAGCTTCGCTTTCAATTTTGCCGCGGCCAAATTCTTCTTCGCGCGCGCGATTTGGGCGTCGTGGATGTCCGTTCCCACCAGCTTGAAGCCCATCAAGCCCGCTTCGAGCAGGATGCCTCCGGCGCCGCAGAACGGGTCGGTGATGGTTCCCTTCCACGCGCCGGTGAGGTTCACCAACGCACGCGCCAAACGCGGCTGCATGCCGCTCGGGTGCATGATGGGCCGCAAGTGCGGCCTGCGCGCAAGGAACGGCTTGCCTTCAATCGTCGCGGTTCTCCGTCCGGCGATGACCTGCGTTCCGACGAAGAAAAGCTCGAACTGCGTTGCCGGCTTGTCAAGATTGACGCGGGGATTCTTGAGCGTGCGCCAAACGTAACCGGCGAATTCCTTTGTTTCAAACATGGGCGCGTGGTGGATGTCGAGCTTGAAGTTTTTCCGGTAGTGCGATTGCCAGTCGAAGGACTGCATCACCTGGCGCAACTCCGTGACGTGGCAGACGAAGAGGAGCTCGTACACCGCGCGCGAGAGCGCAATCCGCGAGAAGTCTCGGTGTTTCGAATCCACGAGCAACAAATCGCCGATGCGCAACGCCTGGCTCGGAGCCGCGAGCGCGAGCGCTTCTGCGGTGGCTAACGCAAGGTTGTCATTGAGAAGCCAAAAAAACTGTTTCACTTCTTCTTCCAGTCGTGGAGCATCTTCGCGCGCTGATTGACGAAGATGATGACGAGCACGAACGCCGCAAGCATCAGGATGAACCCGATGGGCGTGCGCGCGTAGTCCCAGTACGTCACGGTCGCGCCGAAGGCGGTGACGACGGCTCCGAAGAAGAGCCCCATCATGACGGCGTCCATCAATCCGGTCACGAAGAGCGCGACGAGCAGCACCACGAGGTTGAACGCCACGATGCCGGTGTACTTCCAGCCGTTGTAGACCGCACGGGCGTCCTCAAAGGCAGTTTGGGCCGCGCGCTGTTCCGCGTTGCATTGTTCGATTCCGGCTTGCTGTTCCGGCGTCAGTTCCTTGCCGCCGTTCTGGTATTTCAAGTAGCAGTCGCTGGTGGGCTGATAGTAGGAATTCGAGCCCGTGTACTTCGGGAAAAAGACGTTTGCGCCGAGGAACACCATCGGCACGTAGAGCAACGTTATCACGAGAACATACAGGAGTTTGGTCCAGTTCATGGGGTCACCTGTCCTTTTCAAACGCTGTTGCGTATTTAAGTATTGTGATTTAAGAAGGGGCAAACCTTTTTAAATATAGAAAAGAATTGAAGCGTCATGCCCCGCGGCAGACCCGTCAAGTCGCAAATCCGACAGAACATTATTGAAATTCTCCACGTGATGGGCAAGGGTTACGGCTACGAAATCCACAAGGTGTACAAGGAAATCTTTCCCGAGTGCACGCGCGAAGTCATTTACTATCATTTGAAGAAAGGCATCCAGCTGGGCGAGTTCGCGATTGACGAAGTCAAGCAGGAACACGGCAATTATTCCTGGGGCGGCACGGTCGAGAAGACGTATTACAAACTCGGACACAACGCCAAGCCCTCGGCCGACCCGCGCGTCAAGGAATACTTCGACCGCAAATGAAGATACGCATTCTCGCGGTCGGCAAGGTCAAGGAACGCTTCACGCAGGAATGGATTGATGAATTCCTGAAGCGATTGACGAAGTATTGCAGAATCGAGATTGACGAAATCAAGGAAAGCACGAGAGAAAAGGAAGGCGTGGAACTTCTCAAAAGAATTCGCGACGAATACGTGATTGCGCTGGACGTGCACGGCAAATCAGCAAGTTCTGAAGCGTTCGCGCAGTTGCTCAAGCAGAAAACAATGGAGAAGAACGTTCTTTTCGTCATCGGCGGGCCGGAGGGGTGGTCGGCAGAGGTACTGAAGCGCGCGAACGAAAGCATTTCATTGAGCGCGATGACGTTCACGCACCAGATTGCGCGCGTGCTTCTGTTAGAGCAAATCTACCGCGGATTCACGATACTGCACGGCGGACCGTACCATAAGTAAGGCGTCGGTCGGCAAGATCGTATGCGGTGAACTTGGTTTCCTCGCGCCAAAAGTAGAAAATGTTGACCGCATACACGTCGCGCACCGGATTTTTCACGGCATCATACACCAAATCGTTCAGCGCGCGGTCAGAGGAGACAAATGCGACTTCAGGGCAATGCGCTGCAAAGGTCAACGCCAGCGCCGCGACTTTCGCATCGGTCCGGTCGCCTTTCCATTTGTCCTTGATGATGCCGCGCGCGTGCGCAACCGGCAAGATGGCGTCCAGAAATGCGCAATACGTGTGCTGTTCTTTCGCGAGATTCGGCACGGATTCCCGTAACCGTCGGAGGAACGGAACATCGTCCCGCCACCAAAAGAAGCGGCTTGCCTCCTGCACGACGGGCTTCACCGTTGAAAACCGCTCGGGCGTAAGCGTCTTGCGCAATTCCTGCTTGTATTCCGCTCTCCGTTCGGGAGCAGCATATGTAGCGTCGAGAAACGAGTTGTCAAACACGATGCGGTGATGGGCCGCAACGAGCTCACTCAAACCGATTGAAGGCCTCACTCTGGAAGCTACAGCAATGGAGCGCGTTACTTAAACTTTCATCGTCACAAGGCAGGAATTACTTTCCTTCGAGCATCTTTCTCAGAAAACCCATCAACGCATACGACTCGCGCTTGGAGAGGAATAGTTTGCCCGCGATTTTCTTCCACAGCTTCTTCTGGGTTTCGCGCTTGGTCGGCGTGCGGAACGGGTACTGCACGAGAATCTCGTCCACCATCTTGAGAATCTGTTTCTTTTCGACGTCCGTGATGGGGCGGATGTCCGCGTTGACCTTGTGCGCGCCGAAGGCGTCGTACCATTCGTACAGGATGATGGCGACGCTGTGGCTCAGGTTCATTGACGCATAGTCCTCGTGCGTCGGAATCGTGACGATGAAATCGCACGCCTCCAAATCCTTGTTCGACAGCCCCGGGCCTTCGGGGCCGAACACCAAGCCGACCTTCTTCGTGTTCTTGTCTTTGAGGAGTTCGACCAGTTCTTTCGGCGTCACCGGACTGCGCGGGATGTTGAAGTCGGTGCCAAGAGCCGAGGTCGTGCCGATGAGATAGTCGAAGCCCTTCAGCGCATCAACGACCTTTGCCTTCTTGAGAATCGGGCGGGCGTGCTTGCTTCTTCCCTGTGCTTCCTCCGAGAGATGGTCGCACTTCGGACGCACCAGGACCAAGTCCTTGAAGCCGAAGTTGGACATCACTCGCGCCACTGCTCCGATGTTGCCCGGCACGGACGGCTCGACGAGGATGATGGAGACCATACGCGAACTGCGAGAAAGATGGTTTAAAAGGTTAGCGGAAGAAGCCGATGAAGAGATTGATGAAAATCATTCCCAGAATCGCGTAGCTCACGAGCTTCCAGAGCTGCGTGCCGCGCGTGCCGATTATTTTTTCTGCCGCGAGCTTGAACATTCTCCCGCCGTCAATCGGTCCCAACGGGATGAGGTTGAACAAACCGATGCCAAGACTGAGGATGAAAATCCACACGATGAGCGACATGAGGAAGGAAATCACGCTGACACCGGTTGCGCCGTAACGAGCGATGGCCGCGGGAGCCGGCGCCGTCTGCAAGTCAAACGTGATTCCGATGTAGCCGCGCGCTGCGTCCTGCGGATGGCTGCCGAGCACGAGCGAATACGTTGTCGCTCCTGCCGTGAGCGTCACGGTCTGCCCGGGTTTGAGCTCCTCAACGAGTTTTGCAATGGATTCGCGATTGGAGACCGAAACGCCATTGACCGCCGTCACGACGTCTCCGACCTTGAGCCCTGACGACGCGGCGGGCGAGTTCGGCTCCACCTTGGTGATTTCCAAACCCGTAAGGACATGCAAGTCCTGCCCGAGCTCGGTGAAGTCCACAATCGCGGTCTTGCCCGTGATTGCATGGGGGAATGCGGGTGAGGCGTCGAGCCCGAACGCGAAAATGATGAGGATGGAAAGGATGATGTTCGCGAACGGTCCGGCTGCGAAGACCGACCATTGCTCGCGCGCAGGACGTTTCGTGAGCTGCTTTTCATCCGGCTCGACAAACGCGGCAGGAATGAGCGGCAGGATGAGCCCAAGGAACGCGAACCCGGAGCTCTTGACCTTGACGTTGTGCGCGCGGGCAACAACGCCGTGCGCGAACTCGTGCACGGCCGCGATGACGAAGATGCTCACAATCCAGTAAATGAACGGGACGAAGAACACGCCCTTGGCTTCGAAAGGCAGCACGGGCTGGATGCCCGGCGCGAGTTCCGGTGTGATGAAGAGCGCGATGGTGCTCTTGACCAACGAGACCACGATGAACGCCATGCCGATGAAGCCGATGACGATGCCTACGTACGCGAGCCACTGGATGGGTTTGCGCAATTTCGTGCCCAGCCAATCCATTGATTTGAGTCCCCACGTCGTTCTCAACATGCCGACGTAGAGGAACGGGAACGAGCCCGAGAACTGGAATTTGCTGCGCTTCGCATAAATGAGTGCGGAGAGTGCGAGAATGAACACGATTGCAATCGCGGTTTGCACATCCACCATTTTTATGCGAATTGGGCTCGCGTGAGTATATAATCGTTATGCTTTGCCGGGAGAACACGTCGTTGAGTGCTGGTCGTTGGTTGTCTTGCTCTTTCTTCCCCGGTAGTTTTGTAGAGTCGTATTCTCAGAAGTCGATTACGCACGAACGACAAAACCACCTGGGAACGGACTCACGCGGGACGCGTTGCTCTCCCCGGCAGTTTTGGGTGGCTACGTCTAGAAAAACGACGCATCCCAACGATGTCAAGAACTAACGCTTGCGCTTCGGCTTGAACGCGTGACTGCCGCATGCGCGGCACGTGACTTTTCCAGCCAAGACCTTCATGTTGGACGCCCGCATCACGGCCTTGCACTTTCTGCAAACGAACCGGTTGCGGAACATCCGCGCTTCTGCTTCAGGGAATCGTGCCATTATTCTTCCGCCTTTGACTTCAACTGCTTCATGACCTTCTGTCCGAGGATGCCCCAATAAATAATCTGCGCGCCCTCAGTCACTTGCGCCTTCATGTCTTCGGGGATGGCGAGGTCGAACGTCTCGTACGTCTCGGCGTCCATGACATTCGCGGTGTCTCCGGAAACGCTCAGCACCTGCGCCGTCTTCTTCTCGATGAGCGGCACTTCGACGTTGTCGTGGGCCGGAAGCACGATTTCGCGCTTCTTCTCATCCAGGATTCCGATGGCCGTGATGCGCGCCTTGGCGTGCCCGTGCTTGCCCGACTTCGACGTTTCCATCGAGACGACCTTGCACGCGACGCCATCGATGAGGATGTAGCTTCCTTCCTTCATCGAGCCGGCATTCACGACTTTCGTGGACATAGCTCACCGGGACAATGGGGGTTTTATAAAGGTTACGCTAGGATGCGATTCAAAAGATAAGCTTTATAAACCCCCTGCCAGCGCCAACAAATTGAGTGAAGACCATGCATCACGAACTCTACCAACAGCTAAAGCAATCAGATCCGACCATCAACGAACAGTGGGTGCCCGAAATCAAGCGCCTGGTTTCCATCTGCCAGTCGCAGTACCAAGGCAATTGGGACCTGATGTACCGCGAATACACCCGCGCAGACAAGCAGCACGCGCCGGAAACCAAGCGCCAAATGCAGCGCGACGTCGGCTTCATCCGGAGCATCCAGCATGCGCTCGGACATCTCGATATGAATCCCATTCAAATAAAGAAGGTGAGTGACGTGAATTTGGAAGACGCAGTCCGGGGCGTGCGCATCGGCCCGGTCGAGGCAGGCGGCTCGAAGGAATATTCGCTGCTTCTCGAAGTCATGCGCGACGCGAACGAGCACAACATGACGCTGGAGACGTACGAGACAGAACTCTTCACGCATCCGCCACAGCGCGGCATGGAACGGGACGCCTGGCGCATCAAGGTCGCGCTCGTCACGCATGCGCAGAAGATTGCGAAAACGCTCGGCGGCAAGCTCGCGTACAACGAGCAGAACGAGGGCGTCTACGTCATGTTTGACGCGTACACCTCGCACGGCAACGCGGACTAAAGCCAGCCGAAGAATTTCTTTTTTCTGATTACTTTTCCTATTTCCCTGTCCAATCGCTCCGTGTCACCGAACTTCTGCTCGTCGTCGCGGAACGCCTTGGAGTGGTGCGTGTGTCGTCCTGGTGTGGACTTGAACTTGTGCTTCTTGTGCAGCATCTCGTGGTACATCACGTAGTCCAATAATTCAGGATGGTTTGCCAGCGCTTCCGTCATCTTGATGGTGTCCGTGCCATATTCATACAATCCCAAGGTTCTCGTGCCGTCCATCCATTCGAAGTTCGTGACCTGCATCATGCCGTTGAAGAATCGCTCGTTGAGGCGACTGAACGACTCCTCCAAGACCGGGTCGGATTTGGTTTTCGGCACGGCGTAATGCACGTTTCTCAGAAACGCCTGGTACAATTCCATGTTCGACGTCATCTTCTTGTCGCGCAACAATCTGACCAATAAGTCCTGAACCAACCCGAGCTGGATGTCCTTGCTCACGCCCTTCCATTGCTTGCTCATCGATACCGTAATCGTGGAACTGCGCATCTTGATGTTCGCGTTGAAGCCGCGGAACTTGCCCGAATACTTGAGAACCGGCGTGAAGTTCATCGATTTGTCAGGATAGAGCTGGGAGAACGCTTCGATGACGAGGTCGGGTTTCACGAGAATTTTCAGCAGTTGGTTCTATTTATGCTTTTGCTGGAGCTTGCAGCGTTGAGTGCTGGTCGCT
>DATILO010000002.1:0-2380 GCA_035476335.1 Binatia bacterium
TACGGGCGCCCGCTCATGTTGCCTGCATTACCGTCCGAGAAGGGCAGATATACCCTCACCGAATGCATCAAAGTCCCGAGAATGTACCGGGACGACACGAAGCCGTTGGACAGGTTGTTCTAAAATACGCCACCGGCAGGATTTGAACCTGCAGTCCCGTAAGGGATCGGTTTTCGAGACCGACGCACTACCAGATTATGCGACAGTGGCATGATGGTGTTTGCGAGGAACATTCGGATGAATGTCCGCGATGCCACTGGCGCGACCGCAGACCGCACGTCTGCGCGTATGCGACAGTGGCAAAAGTCAAAATTGGGATAACGAAGAGTTCTTTTCCTTGTCTTTCGCCTTCTTCAGCACGGGAACGTCCTTCACCGCGTTTGCGATGACGGCGTCCTTGATGTCCTCATACTGCGTGAGGCGCGTGTTCTTCGCATCCTTGACCATAATGCACCCGGCGGGATTCGAACCCGCGTCGCCGCCGCGAGAGGGCAGCATCCTTGACCGGACTAGACTACAGGTGCCTGTTGGCGAGAACGCTGAAGATGCTTTAAAAAGGTTCCGTAGGAGAAAAGACAAAAAGAAAAGAAGGAAGTTTTACTTCTTGGTTGACGCGTGGTGCCATCCCGACAACAGGAACAGCAGCGCAAGGACGTACAGGCTCCACTGGTTGTTGCCAGCGTAGGCCAGGTATCCTGCGACAATCGCGCCGATGATGTTCAGCCATCCACGGCTCTTTCTTTCCATTGAAATCACCTCTCTTAGACGGCAGAAGCGCAATTCCCTATTTAAAGGTAGCGCAAGCTGAGCAGGAAGAAAAAGGACGCCACCGCCCCGATTTGAACGGGGAAATCCTTGCGGAAACAAGCTTTCCAGGCTTGCGCCTTACCAGGTTGGGCCACGGTGGCATGAGCGGAAAGCATCCCAGACGTCTTATAAAGCTTTAGCTTTCGCGAGCGGAGTGACGAACAGGAACGTGAGTTCATCACTGAACTGTGGCCGGCGCTCGTCGGGAATCATGACGCACCGGGACTCTCCGCCATCACCCTGGAGCAGCGCGGCAATATCGCCGAGGTCCCGCGACGACGCTTTCGTCGCAACAATCTCCGCGCCTTGCGGCACATCAGGAATGCGCAGGAAACCGCGATACACGTTCACGTGCCAGCGCGCACTGACATACACTTGCCCGCTGCACCCGTTGTTCTTCCACGTGCAGCTATACCATTGAGGTTCGATGTCCATCTTCACTCACATGTCGGTGGGGAGATTTGAACTCTCGACCTGCGGGTTATGAATCCGCCGCTCTACCAGGCTGAGCTACACCGACAGGCAAGAGGGCTTCGAGGGTGTTTAAAAAGGTTATTATACGGGAAACGCTTCGGAAGATGCATGGCGATTCCGAAGGAGCGAACGAAAGCTCCTGACTTTGCACTCGAGGACCAGGATGGAAAACTCCATCGCTTGAGCGATTACCGCGGCAAAAAGGTCGTGCTCTACTTCTACCCGAAAGACATGACGACTGGCTGCACGGTTGAGGCGTGCCAGTTCCGTGACCGCAAAGCCGACATTACGAAGAAAGGAGCTGTCGTGCTCGGCATCAGCAACGACTCGGTCAAGAGCCACAAGAAGTTCGAGGCAAAAGAGCGTTTGAACTTCACCCTCTTGAGCGACCCCAAGAAAGAGGTCGTGAAAAAGTACGGCGTCTGGGGCAAGAAAGTGTTCATGGGCCAGCACTATATGGGCATCAACCGCACGACGTTCCTCATCGATAAGAATAGAACGATTCTCAAGGTATTCCAGAAAGTGAGCCCGAAAGGGCACGATGACGAAGTGCTCGCGGAATTATAGTTTGTTGATGGTATTGAGGTCTTCAAGACGCTTCTGTCCTGCGAGCGACGTGCGGAACAGCGCCCAGAAGACGTTCTGCGCCCACTTCACCCACGCCGGGTCGTAAATCTCATAGACAAGCACCGTATCATGGTCGAGCTCTCCTGAGCGATAGCGCTGAGGGCTTAATTCTTCCTTCAACCGGACGATACGGTCGTCGACGATGAAGCCGCGCAGGGGCTGTTCGGCATGGTGGACTTCGATGACGTCCTTGCCCAATCCATAGTTAATGGCGAGCAGTTTCTGGAGGTTCGTGACGGAAGCGATGTCGACACGGCTCAGGACCTTGATGGTGACGCCGCGCTGCACGAGGTCGTGAATGACGGACGCCAGAGGAGTGCCTTGTTCGGCGAGATTGATAAAGGAGCAGTTGCCCGTGAAGACGAGGACTTGTTCCTGTGCAGAACGCAGGAGTTCGTGGATGCGCTGCGTGTTCTCATCGGCCTTGGATTCGTACGAGGCCGCACGCCATGCTTTCCGCTGGTCTTCAGGA
>DATILO010000003.1:0-3795 GCA_035476335.1 Binatia bacterium
TCCGGACTCCATCATCATCGGGCCTGACGAGGAGTCCTCGCAGTGGGCTGCAGACATTGCAAGGCAGGCCAAGGTTCCGTTCGTGATTCTCAAGAAGAAGCGCTACACCGCCGAGAAGGTGCGCATCCACATTCACGACCCGATGCTGCTGCGCGGCAGGAACGTCGTGCTCGTCGACGATATCATCAGTACCGGCCATACCATGATGGAACCCATCAAGCAATTGAAACGCCTCAACGTGAAGTCAGTCACGTGCATCACGGTGCACGGCGTGTTCGCGCTCAAGGCATTGCAAAAGCTGCGCAAGCTCGGCGCGAAAGTCGAGGCGACCAACACGATTGCGAACCCGGTTGCGGTCATCGACGTCACGGACGCGTTTGCGGGAGCGCTGAAATAAATGGCGACGCGCACGATTTACATCTTCCGCCATTCCGAGTCAACCGACAACAAGCACCAGATTTTTTCGGGCTGGCGCGACCCGAAGCTCACGGCAAAAGGCATTGCGCAGGCAAAAAAGATTGCGCAGAAGCTCAAGCGCAAGGACATCAACATCGCGTTCACCTCGGATTTGACGCGCGCCATCCAGACGCTCAACGAAGTGCTGAAATTCCACAAGAACGTGCCGGTCATCGTCGACGCGCGTCTCAGGGAGCGCGATTACGGCAGATTAACGGGCACGAGCAAGACGGCATTCGAGAAGAAGAACCCGAAGCTCTACCGCGTCTATCACCGCTCCTATAACGTCGGTCCGCCGAAAGGAGAATCGTTCAAGCAGGTCAACGCGCGCGTGGCTCCCTTCATCAAGGATTTGCTCCATATCGTCAAGGAGTTCAAGGTCAACGTCGCCATCTCGGCGCACGGCAACAGCATCCGTCCGTTGAGAAAGCACTTCGAACACCTCACCATTTCTGAAATGCGCAGAATCGAGAACCCGCACGACAAGTACTGGGCGTATCGCGTTACGGTTTAGCAAGAATGCCGATGCCGTATTTTCTGCTCAGGCGGGTGTAGAGTTCAGGTGCGTGGTCCATCAGGTACGCAAAGGTCTTGATCTTCACATCGGTTGCCGCTACCATGACGTTGTCCCGTATCTCGTCGGTAAGCAGGCTTGCGGCATTGATGACGATGGCGTCGCTCTGCAGGATGATGGCCTCGGCATGGAGGGTGTTTTGCAGGGAAAGCGTGATGTGGAGACTTTCTGCGCGCGTCGTGAGTTGGGGCTGGTTCAAGGGGCGCAGCATCTGTTCAAGCTGCAGACCTGCGCGGTAGGCCTCGCTGAACACCTCTTTTTGCATACGCTTCCCGTTGCGCGAAGACTTTATATACATTGCGACGCTCAATCCACGTATGCCAGAGCTCGATGCCGTGCTGGAAATCGCGAAGAAATTCAACATTGATGAGGCGATTGACCTCTACACGAGCAAGCTCGATGTCGCCGACTGGGTTGCGTTGAAAACGCGCCACCAGCCCGAATTCGAGGAAAGCTGGAAGCACGCGATTCCCGTGGAGCGCATGAAGCAACTGCTCCATCACGACTACACGAAGGCCGTCCTGTTGTTGGGCAAGGACGCGAAATCCTTCACGGAGAGCATGATTGCGATTGAGCAGGAACTCGCGAAGCAGGGCTTTCCGAAGGCGTTTGCATTGATTGCGGGACCGCAAAGCGGGCATCCCGCGAAGTCACGCCCCTCCCTGGAAACGTGCGGTATCGACGCTCTTGGGACGCTGAAGAAGTTCAAGAAGAACTCGGAAGCGATGCCGCCGATGGGGATTATGCTCTTGGATTAATCGGGCGATAGGCGAATCGTGCGCTCACGCGCATCACTGCGGAGAATCCGTTCGAGGAGCTGCTCTGCACTCGTTTCCTGTGCGTCACAAACGTGGTAAACGCGGGATGCAAAGACGCTCTTCACGATGTCCTTCACCGGTGCCGCTGCAGGGGCGAGAACGTACACCTCCCGCACGAATGGAAATGCGACGCCGAGGTCAGTGCACTTTTCGTCTGCGGTCATGTGGCGAATCGAGAGATAGTCGCGTCTTCCCAAAATATTCTCTGCCGCTTTCCAATCGGTGACGAAGATTTGCGATTTATCCTGCCGGATGTCCAAGGGATGAATGGGGTACTTGAGTGCCTGACGCAAAGAAAGTTGCAATTCCTCCCGATATAAGTCTCTCAGCTGGCGCTCGTCGATTTCAAGCGATTCGATTTGACGCGATAACGCCCCCATGACGTGTTCGGTGTTCCAAGTCTATAAAAGTTTTTGTGTGCTCTACTAGAGTAACTTCTCAATAGCCCTATTCTGCGCCTCGATGTATCGCTCGATGAACATCTTCCAGTCGGCGTTGTTCGCAATCGAGCGTGCCGCGAGCTTGTTCTGGATTCTGTCGTGCTTGGGCAGTGTCGCGTAATAGTGCATTTGTTCCGCCAACTGGTTCACGACATCATCATCCGAGCGCTGCCAGCGCTTGAGCACCCAGATGCCGGGGTTCTTGTCAACCGAACATTCATTGCAGATGAAGCGCCCGAAGCCCGCCAGGTCGGTCGTGACCGAGGGAACGCCGAGCGCGCCCGCTTCCAAAGGAGTATAGCCCCAGGGCTCGTAGTAGGACGGAAACACGCCGAGGTGCGAGCCCTGCATGGCTTCGTAATACGTCAAGTCAAGCAGGCCGTCAGCGCCTGAGAGATAGACGGGATAGTAGATCGTCTTGACGCGGTCGTCGGCATCGTTGTCCAATCCGGCATCGAGGAGCGCCCGCACGATGAGGTCGTCCGATTCACCATACAAATCGTGCGTGACCAGCGGCGGCTTGCCTTTGCGCTTGAAGCGCAACACCTTGCGCTTGAGCTCCTCGCGAAGCTCCTCGCTGAACAGGTTTTCCTTCGTGAGCTCCATGTTGGAGACGAGCGAGTGCATGATGTTGTGCTCGATTTCGTCGATGTTGTCCGAGATTTGTTCCTTCATGTCGCGGTAGTACGTCTTGCTCTCGAGCAGGTTCTGGCGGATGCCCTTGATGTTGCCCGGCACCCAGAAGAACGTGACAACCGTTTTCGCGCTCTTTTCCGCCTTGAGCCGGTCGTTCAGGATTCCGAGCGCCTTGATGAAGATGTCAATGCCCTTGTCGTGGAATTCGTACCTTCCTGCGAGGAAGAAGACGAGCGTGTCATTCAATTCAAACGCGTAATACGGGAAAAAGTAGGCGAGCAAAAAGTCGAAAATCTTGGACTTCATGCGGTTGTGGCGGATGCTGATTTCCTCGAACGTCGGATACTTTGCCATGTCGAGACCGTTCGGAACGAGCACGTCAGGCTTGCGCCCGAGCAGTTTCTCAGCTTCGATGCCGGTGATTTCGCTCACGGTCGTGAAGATGTCCACTTTCTGCGCAGACTGTTTTTCGAGGAAATGCTTTGCCTTGGTTCCCTGGCCGCGCTTCGACGCTTCCGCGTCGGCGTCAACGGTGTCAAGCATGTCGTACAGTCTGCTCTCGCTTGCGAGCGTTCTGCCGAGGACGGTGGCGTGCGTCGTGAACACGGTCGCGACGCGGACGTCATTGCCTTTCAAATACAGGATTCCGGCACCCGCAAGCCATTCGTGGAAGTGCGCGACCGTCGCTCCATCGGAGACCGCAGCGATTTTTTCCACAACTTTTCCAGCGGCCCACGCCCAGATGACGGGCTCGTCGAAGTCGTTGTACTCGGTGCCCAACGAATCGATTTGGAACGCGTCCCAGAGGAATTTCTTGATGCCGTCCTTGTTCTTCGCGAATCCGCTGAAGTCGATAAGAATCGTGTTCGGG
>DATILO010000004.1:0-6445 GCA_035476335.1 Binatia bacterium
CGACACGAGCAGCCGGCAGTTCCAGCCGAAACTCCAGACGTTTCTTGCGAAAGTGATTGACTTTGCGCAGGTTGAGTACGTCATTTTCACGCACTTCCACTACGACCACATCGGGAATTACGATTTGTTCCCCAACGCGAAGCTCGTCGCGAGCAGAGCCGAGATTGAAGATTTCAGAAAGAACCCGAAAGGCGCAGTGCTCGACCCGCGATTGGCGGAGCGCTTCGAAAAATCAAACCTGGTTGCAATCGAGGACATCGAACTCCCAAAAGAGCTTGAAGTTATTCCCGTTCCGGGCCACACGCGCGGCAGCATCTGCATCTGGTATGCTGCCGAGAAAATCCTGTTCTCCGGCGACACGCTGTTCCCGGTCGGGATTGGAAGAACGGATTTGCCCACGAGCGTTCCTGAGAAGATGCAGGAGTCGCTCAACAAACTGACGCAGTACAACTTCAAGACGCTCTGTGCCGGGCACGACTACGGGTTGGAGCCGTTTTGATTACTTGTACCCCTTCGCCTGCAGTTTGAACAGTCGCGCGTATCTGCCGTTCTTCTTGAGCAGTTCCTCGTGGCTGCCGGTTTCGACAACGCGGCCCTTGTCCATCACCACAATCTTGTCTGCCATGCGCACCGTGGAGAAGCGGTGTGAAATGAGGAACGTGATGCGGTCTTTGGTCAAGTGCTCGAATTTCTTGAACAATTCGTATTCGGCGCGCGCGTCGACGGCTGCCGTTGGCTCGTCGAGGATGAGGATGGGTGCGTCGCGGTAGAATGCCCGCGCGAGCGCAATCTTCTGCCATTGCCCGACAGAAAGGTCAGTGCCTCCTTCCTTGAGTTTTTTGCCGAGCCGGGTCTTGTATTTACCTTCGAGTTCCTTGATGAATTCCCACGCTCCGGATTTGAGCGCAGAACCGTGCACGTCTTTGCGCGCGTTGAGGCGACCGTACTTGATGTTTTCCTCGACAAGCGCTTCGTACTTCATGAAGTCCTGGAAGATGACGCCGATGTTATCATAAAGGTCGTTGAGTCCGAATCGCGTGAGGTTGACGCCATCAATCAGAATGTGTCCGGATGATACCTCATAGAGGCGCGAGAGCAGCTTGACGAGCGTGGTCTTGCCAGAACCGTTCTCCCCAACCAAGGCAACGCTTTCTCCGGGAGCAACGGTAAACGACACGGCATCAAGCGCTGGCTTTTTGGCATGCGGATACGTAAAGGAGACGTTGCGAAACTCGATTCCCTTCCTGAGCGGTTGCGGTAGCGGAACCGGGTGTTCTGCTTCGCGGATGAGGGGTTTGAGACGCAAGACTTTGACGATGGGCGTCAGGAAAATCATGTGCGTGTTGAGCTCCCCGGTCATGCGGACAAGCCAGCGCACGTGCGCGGCGAATTGGAAAAGCAACGCCCAGAGGAACGTGAGCTGTCCGACCGTCATGCTGCCTTGAAGGAATTGCGCAATGACAAGCCAGGCGGCAACGACGGAAAGTCCCGTTTCGACAATGCCAATGAGAATATACCAGCGCAGCTGTTCATACGCAGCCGCGTCCTGTTTCGTGATGAACGTGCCGAAGAGATTCCAGAATCGCGAGAGGAAATGCGGCTGCAATCGGAAAGATTTGATTTCCTTGATGGCAGACGCGTCTTCCGTGAGCAGCGTGCGATAGTAATAAGCGTGGCGGGAAATCGGGGATGCCTCGCTGAATGCGCTCCAGACGACATTCGACCATCTCATTGCGACAAAAATGCCGGGCAGCGCTGCCCCGAGAATGATGGGCACGAGCCTCCAGTCTGCCGCGAACAGCGCAACGAGAATGACGCCGACGCTCACGAGTTCGCTGAGCGCAAAGGTGACCTGCCAGAACAGTTCAACGAGACGCCATTGGTTGCCGGTGGCCCGGGAAAGTGTGTTGTGATACTCAGAATCTTCGAAATAGCCCAGATCGAGCGAGGAAATCTTGCGCATGAGTTCGTGCATGCTGTAGCGCTCAATGCGATAGGAGTGCATGCGCCGCAAAACGCTGGAAATGTCCCAAAAGACGTTCTGCATGAAGCGTGCAAAACCGTAAATCACGAGCACGCCGACAACGGCGAGCCCAATTTGCTGGGTTGCAGAGAGTTGGCTGCCGACAACGGAATCAAGTAGGAGTTTGAACAAGTAGGGCTCAAGGATGGTGAGCAAGCCGCCAAAAATTGAGATGAAAAAGATGGCAATCGTCAATGGCTTAGAGGAATAATAGGTCCAGCGCACCGCGAGTTTCAGGGATTCAAATTTATCACGAAACGTCCCACGCTCTTTTTTCATACCCTTCTTTTCCTGAAGGGACTATTTAAACTTTCACCGCACTTCCACTGGACACGCCGCCTCAACCTATTTAAAAGAGCGAGACTCCGAGAGGACAATGCTGCGCGACTTCACGCCCCGCCTCTACCAGGAAACCATTCTCAGCACGTGCGTGGACAAGAACACTTTGGTCGTGCTTCCCACCGGCATGGGCAAGACGGCTGTTGCGATGATGCTCGCCGCGCATCGTTTGAAGACGTATCCGGACTCAAAAATCATTTTTCTCGCTCCGACCAAGCCGTTGGCAGAGCAGCACTTGCAGAGCTTCAAGAAGAATTTCCAGATTGACGAAAGCAAGCTCGCCGTTTTTACCGGCGATATCTCTCCGGAGGCGCGCATTGCACTGTGGCAGCAGGTCCAAATCGTTTTTTCCACGCCGCAAGGGCTTGAAAATGACGTCATCGGGAGCAAAATCTCACTCGAAGATGTTTCCTTGATGATTTTTGATGAAGCCCACCGCGCAACGGGTGATTATAGTTATGTCTTCATCGCAAAACAATACCACCGCAAGGCGAAATTTCCGAAAATCCTTGCATTGACGGCGTCTCCGGGCGCGGAATTGCTCAAAATCGAGGACGTGTGCAAGAACCTGTTCATCGAAGCCGTCGAAGTGCGCACGGATGAAGATCCCGACGTCAAGCCGTACATCCAGGAAGTCGACATCCGCTGGGTAAAGCTCGACTTGCCTGAATCGTTCCGCCAAATCCAGCTCCACCTCAACCAGTGCATGAAGAGCAAGCTGTCGGAAATCAAGAAATACGGGCTTGCCAAGACGATTCAGTACGTCAGCAAGCGCGATTTGCTCGCATTGCAGGGTGAACTGCGCGAGCGCATGACGCAGGGCGAGCGCGACTTCAACATTCTGCGCTCGGTCTCTCTCGTTGCGGAAATCATCAAGGCCCAGCACGCGTTGGAATTGCTGGAAACCCAGTGCGTTTCCTCGCTGAAAGAGTATTTCACGAAAGTGTTCGAGGAAGCTAAGGCCGGAAAGTCAAAGGCGGTGAAGAATCTCGTCATGGATTTGAACTGGAAGAGCGCGTTCATTCTCACGCAGAAGGCGTTCGAGCACAATGTCGAGCATCCGAAGCTCGCGGCTGCCTTGCGGCTCGTGCAAGAAGAGCTCGCTGAGAACAAGCTGGCGAAAATCATCATTTTCACGCAGTTCCGCGACACCGCCGTGCGCGTCAAGAAGGAACTGGAGAACGGGCACGTGCTCGCGGAAGTCTTCGTCGGACAGGCCAAGAAGAAAGACACGGGCTTGAGCCAGAAGGAACAAATCGCGATGCTCGACCAGTTCAGAGACGGCATGTTCAGCGTTCTCATTGCAACGTCGGTTGCGGAAGAAGGACTTGACATTCCGCGCGTGGACAGCGTGATGTTCTACGAGCCCGTTCCTTCCGCGATTCGCACCATCCAACGCCGCGGGCGCACCGGCAGACAGGAAAAAGGCAAGGTCGTCATGCTCGTTGCGAAAGGCACGCGCGACGAGGCGTTCTCCTGGACGGCAAAGAACAAAGAAAAGCAGATGCACAAGGTCCTGCGCGACATCCGCTCAGGTATTGGCGAGAAGCTCAAGTCGCAGAGCCAGCAGACGATTCCTGCGTTCGTGCAGGAAAAGGTCAAAATCTTTGCAGATTATCGAGAAAAGTCATCCGGCATTGTCAAGCAGCTCGTCGATGCGGGCGTGAACGTGCAGTTGGAAATGCTCAATTCCGCGGACTACATTCTCTCCGGCAGGTGCGGTGTCGAGTTCAAGACGACGGATGACTTCGTGCAGAGCATCATTGACGGGCGACTGCTCGAACAGTTGAAGGACTTGAAAAAACAATTCGAACGCCCCGTTTTGATTGTGGAAGGCATCGAGGACATCTATTCGCTGAGAAACATTCATCCCAACGCGATTCGCGGCATGCTCGCCACCATCGCCGTGAGCTACGGCATTCCCGTCATGCGCACGCGCGATGCGACGGACACGGCATCATTGCTCGTCATGATTGCCCGGAGAGAGCAAAGCGATGACAAGAAGGACTTCTCGCCGCACGCCGACCGGAAACAAATGACGCTCAAGGAAGCGCAGGAATACGTTGTTTCGGCGTTCCCGAACATCGGCATGAACCTCGCGAAGGAATTGTTGAAGCATTTTGGGAGCGTGAAGGGCGTCGTCAATGCCACCGACGAGGAATTGAGAAAAGTGGAAGGAATCGGCGACGTCAAGGCGAAGAATATCAAGGACGTATCTGACAAGCGTTACGAAGCTTAAACCTTCATCTCCTTCAACCTTCTCACACGCTCCTCTGTCGGCGGATGCGTGCTCAAGAGACTGACGAAGAAGTCTCTCGTGAACGGATTCACGATGAACAGCGAGCTCGTCGCGGGGCTGCCGAATCGCATCGGGCGGGCGCGCACGGCAGAACTGATTTTCTCGAGCGCGCGTGCCAATGCTTCGGGTTTCTTGGACAAATGCGCGCCGGTGGCATCTGCCTGGTACTCCCGCGTCCTGCTAATCGCGAGCTGGATGAGCATCGCCGCAATCGGCGTGAGAATCGTCAAGAACAGGAGCGCAAGGATGTTGCCTGCTCCGCGGTTCTCGCGGTTGCCGCCGAACAACGTGGCGTAGCGCGCCATCGACGCGGCATAACTGATGACGGTTGCAATGGTGGCGGCAATGGTCGTAATCAGGATGTCGCGGTTCTTGACGTGTCCGAGCTCGTGTGCCAACACGCCGCGTAATTCTTCCTCGGAAAGCAAGTTCAGAATGCCTTCAGTCGCGGCGACGACCGCGTGCTTCGGGTTTCTTCCGGTAGCGAATGCATTCGGCGTTTCCGTCGGAATGATGTACACCTGGGGCTTGGGAATGCCTGCGGAGCGCGCAAGTTCATCGACAATGCGGTGCAATGCAGGATAGTCGTGCCTCGTTGCTTCACGTGCCCGGTACATCATGAGCACAATCTTGTCGGAAAAGAAGTACGCGAGCACGTTGATGCCAAGCGCGAGCACGAATGCAATCGTGAGCCCGGTCGTGCCGCCAAAGACGTATCCAATCGCGAGCGCAATGCCTGCCAGCAAACCGAGCAACAACACGGTCTTGACTTGGTTCCACATGGGATGCTCCCTACCTTCTGCGCTTTTTAATGTTGTGAATGCGCGCCGGCAGTTATGCGTATCGCGTCGTTGCTCCGCGTCGTTTGAGTGCTGGTGAGTACCATTCCCAAGTAGGTTTGACGTTCTTGCGTAACTAAAATCGACAGAAACAAACGACTCAAAACGGCCTTGGCCTCAACGACTATTGCTGCACATTCGCAACGAACGTCGCCAATCCTTCAATGTGCCGCAAAGGAGTGCTCTTCAACAAGAAGCGTCGAAACGCCGTATCGACTTTCACGCCATTTCGCTGAAAGTCCTTGCTCAGTTTGCCGAACAGTTCCTTTCCTTTGGCGTCCAAATCCGTAAGAATCACAACGGTTTTCTCGGTGCGGGCAACGTCTTCGACAATCTCGAACAACGGTTTCGTTAACGTCACGATATTCTGCAATCCTAAGTTGCGAAGAGCGGCTTCGTCCTTTTTGCCTTCGACGATAATCAAGGGTTGTTCGACGGCGAGCCGGTTCATCCAGCGTATGAGCTCGTCCGCGGGTGTGTCGAGCATATGGCTAGTAGTCACGCAACATCTATATAAGCATGTGCACGCACGCAGCGTCGGGGGTAATCATGCCAGTCAGCTTAAGCACCGCTCTCCTGTACTACAAGCGCCCGGAAGTCCAGCAGGCATTAGTAGATGCGGCCGTGGACAAGGAAATCGCCGTGAGCTACGGCGGCGAGGGCTACGGAAAGCGTCCGGACACGCTCCAATACCCGAAAGACGTCATCGAGTTCGCGAAAAAGGGCGTCACGAGCTTCCACTGCTCCGAAGAACTCTGGATGAACCCGCTCCAAATCACGACGGGCGCGAAACGCAACGAGCTTGACGCGCTCAGAAAGGGCTGGGATTTGATTCTCGACATTGACTGTCCTGAACTGACGTACAGCAAAATCGCAGGTAATCTTCTGGTCCAGGCGCTGCACTATCACGACATCAAAAGCGTTTTCGTCAAGTTTTCCGGCAAC
>DATILO010000005.1:0-2673 GCA_035476335.1 Binatia bacterium
CGCCGGCCGCTGGGGCGGCGAGGAGTTCCTCGTGCTTCTGCCGGGATTCGACAAGGAATCCGCGATGCACGCCGCGCGGATGCTGCTGAACCGCATTGCAACCTTCACGGTTCCCATCATGCGCGCCATCAACATCAAGACGCTTCCGCCGCAGGACAAGATACGCAACCAGATTACGGTCAGCATGGGTATTGCGACGTATCCTGAGGATACGCGCGCGACCGGGCAGGACACCTTTGACGAGCTCGTCCGTATCGCGGATGAGCGTCTCTATATGGCCAAGCGTGGCGACGCCCAGGGGAACCGGAACCGGGCCGTGAGCAACAAAGGCGTCATTCTGGGAATGCCGTTTTAGTCACTTAAGAATGGTAAAAATAGAAAGATTTATATACTCATTCTGCCCTTTATCGTCGATAGGGGTTATGGATACCGCTCACTACGCTCAAAAGCTCGAACAAGTTCTTAAGGCACGTACGCAGGCCTCTTGGCACGACCATAAAAGCCAGGAAACCAATGAGGGTGCCCGGAGCTTCCACTACGCACTTATCGGACTCAAGCTCAAGCTCGAGCCCCTCCTCCAGCAGCCCGTAACCGATATTGCAACGTTGTCCACGAGCGTGAATGAAGCCATCGCTGCGTACAAGACCGAGGCACTGAAGCCCGAGGACCCGTCCCATCTTCACGGGCATCCGGAATATGTGCAGGACTTCGAGCAGGCAACGGATGAGCTCCAAACCGCGGTCAAGTCCTGCGACCTCCAGACGCTCGAGGACCTGGCCAAGAAATACCAGCCCAAGCAGTAGTTTCTTTCCCAACAATTCTTTTATACTTTCCCCGCACGCAATCCGGTTGTGAAATTCGCACACCTGTCAGACGTCCATCTGGGCGGTTGGCGCGAGCCGAAGATGCGCGCCGTCAACCAGCAGAGCTTTGACCTCGCGATTGACCGCTGCATCGCGGAGAAAACTGATTTCTTGCTCATCGCGGGCGACTTGTTCAACACGAGCATGCCTCCGGTTGATTGCCTCAAGCATGCGGTGCAGAAGTTCAAGGAGCTCCAGGCAGCAAGCATCCCGGTCTATCTGATTCCGGGCTCGCACGACTTCAGCCCGTCAGGGAAGACGATGCTGGACGTCTTGGAGGAAGCAGGATTGTTCAAGAACGTCGTTCGCGGCAGCATCGAAAACGGCAAGCTTCATCTCCGGTTCACGGTCGACCCGAAGACCGGCGTCAAAATCACGGGCATGCTCGGCAAGAAAGGAGGTCTTGAAAAAGCGTATTACGAAGACCTCGCGCGCGAGCATCTCGAATCCGAACCCGGTCCCAAGATTTTCCTCTTCCACAGCGCGTTGCAGGAAGTGAAGCCCAAGGGATTGGAGGAAATGGACGCGATGAGCGTCTCCTTCCTGCCGAAAGGGTTTGATTACTATGCCGGCGGCCACGTGCACGTCGTTGACCGCACGGACATTGGCGCGCACCGCAACATCGTCTATCCCGGTCCCGTGTTCCCGAACAACTTTGCGGAGCTCGAAAAGTTGCG
This sequence comes from Binatia bacterium, assembly GCA_035476335.1. Classification (GTDB taxonomy): domain Archaea; phylum Nanobdellota; class Nanobdellia; order Woesearchaeales; family ARS49; genus DSQK01. Next base: position 1,541 of record DATILO010000005.1, read on the forward strand.
CAACGGGAGTTTCGTGCTCTATGAGGAGGGTGCCATCACGCACGTTCCGCTCGAAGTCCGCCCAACGGTCTCGCTCATCATCGATGCCGAGGGAAAGACGCCCTCGGAAGTCGAGGACGTCCTGCGGGACACGCTGAAGGGAACGGAGATGGAGGGCGCAATCGTCACGCTCCGCATCGGCGGCATGCTGCGACAGGGACGCCCCTCGGACGTCAACCTGAACGACGCGATCCAGCACGCCTATGACTTGGGCGCGTACATCGTGATGAAGAACACGAATGCGCTCGCGAGCAAGGAATTCGAGCAAGTGAGCGTCGCGCAGCATTCCATTGAGGATATTGAGGAGTCGCTCATTCGCGAACATACGGGAAAGAACAGCCCGTTCGCTCTTGAGAAAGAACGCGCGGTTGTCCGTGCGCTGATGGCCGTGCTCGCGTTGGAAAAGGATGAAGGCGAGAAAATCGCGGACTTCGAGAAGCGTGTTGCTTCGGACGCGCAACAGATTCTTCTATGATTTTTGCCTGACGGGCTTGCCCAGCTTTTTCGACCAGGTTGCAATCAGTTCACGGTAGCTGCTGAGCTTGAGCCACTGCTTGCTGTGGAGGCATTTGTACTCCTCGCCGTCGCGCAAGAACTCGATGAAGAGTTTCACCTTGCCGTCCTTCTCGCGGCGCTTGCTGTACACGCGCTGTGCGCTTGCCTCAACGTCGCCGAAGACGAGCACTTCAAACGGTTTCTCGCCCTTGCGCGGCTTGCGGAAGAAGTCGTGGCGAAGCTCCTCGACCTTCTGCCGGATGGACTTGCGCTTCACGACCGCAAAAAGCAGGATGAGGAGGAACACCGCGAACGCGATGCCCAGGACCAGGTCAACGCGTTTCAGCCAATGGATGATGGTGGGGATGAATGCGCCGAACCAGTACCCGACGAACACGACTGCGGGCGTCCAGATGATCGCCGCGATGATGTCCCAGAGCAGGAACTCGCGGAGCGGCATCTTCGTCGCTCCTGCCGCGATGGGGAAGAAGACGCGAATGCCTGCAAGGAATCGCGAGATGAAGATGGTCTTGCTTCCGTGGCGTTTGAAGTGCTTCTCGACTTTCTGGAACTTTTCCTTGGTGAGCAGGCGTTGGAAG
>DATILO010000006.1:0-5191 GCA_035476335.1 Binatia bacterium
CTCGAGCTTCTTGCAAATAAGCGCCTCATCCTTGAACAGGAAGAGCGTCACGTGCACCTCTCCCTTGAGCGCTTTCTCATACTTGTTGCGCTCCTTCCAATACTGCTGCGGGTCAATCTTCGCCCGAAAGAGCACCTTGCCTGCGTTCTCCCGTTTGAGGACTGCAAGTATTTTGTCAAACTGGTTTTCGACGGCATCAATGACTTCGTAGCGTGCCTTGAAGAACGGGCTCTCGCGGAGCGTGGCGCTCGTGAACAGGAGTTCGCGCTCGTCACGGTACAAGGTCATTCCCTCATCAGCAAGCATCCCGGCCAATCCTGCTTTTGCGACCGCGGGGTCGATTTCGTACAAGTAGTTTGCGGCTTTGCCTCGCTTGAGCGCAACGGCTTTGCCTTCCTGCAGCACGTGATTGCCCGGAATGATGACTGCGCTTGTCTTTGCGCGCTTGAGCTTGCCGAGATAGACCGTGAGCCGGTTCAGTTCGTGGTTGAACGAGACGTATTCGCGCTCGCAGTCGAACGGGACTTCGTGAATCTGCGGCGGAAGCTCAATCGCGATGTTCGGAGTCACCTTCGATGCGCTCTTGACGAGCGTGAGCAAGTCCGGCTTGAAGCTCTTCGCGATGTCGCGCACGTCTTCCTCAGGCGCGCGTTCCGGGTCCACGAAGATGACGTCGGCGTGTTCGATGGATTTGAGCGCCTCCAGGCCGTCGCCGCAGACGAATTCCACGTTCTTCACGCCGAATTTCCTGGCGTTCTCCTGCGCATACCGGACCTTGCGCGGGTCAATGTCGATTGCGATGACGTTCTTGCACGTTTTCGCGAAGGCAAGCGTCTGGATGCCCACGCCGCAGCCGATATCCACGAGGGTGGTGCACGCCAGCCGTTTTGCGCGATACGCCGCGACCTGCTCGTTCGTGGCAAAGCGGAGGTCCTCTTCGGTCATGAAGTAGTCCTGGGAGGTCTTCTTGGAGGCCAAACGCGCCTTGGCAACGGAATAGAGCTCCTCGAAGTCCTTCAATTTGAGGCTCTTCGCCATCTGCTCCTTGCCCAAACCCTCCTTTATAAAGGCCTGGAGGGCCTTGATGTGCTTGTCCGCGACGGCTGCCGGGTAGGTTTCGAAGAGCATACGACGGTCTCAAAAAGCATACATTTATAAACCCCATCTATAGTCTACAGTATATACTAGGTTCTCGCACGAGAATTGAGTAGAAGAGTAAGAAAACACCAAGTGGGTGAATCAAATGGATGCATACGGCGGCCCGCGTCAAATGTTCGACGCGACGTGCTCTCAGTGCCAAAAGGCGTGCAAGGTCCCCTTCAAACCGAAGGCAGACCGACCGGTCTTTTGCAGTGATTGCTTCAAAAGCAAGCGCGATCAGGCATACTAAGTTTCAATCTTAGTTCCTAGCGCAACAAATTTTTTATTTTTTTTATTTCTTTTTCTCTCCTTTTTCCACACAACAACGACGGCCTGACTGCAGTCTACCGTAGATTTTATATAGCTCGATTTTTGCCCCCGGCTTGAGTGAAGATGCAAGTCGTTGACATCCAGGAAAGCTGTCTGTATCCGCGCCAAGGCGTCATCAAGGTTCCGGATGGCGCGAGTAAGCGGGAAGTGCGGCTCACGATTGAAAAACTGCTCCGGGAAGACTGTGATGAGGAAGCTGCGGCGGAAGGGCGATGGGTGGCAAAGCAAAAGGAATGTCCTTTCCTCGGCACGTACGTGCGGGATGTCCTGTTCAGCATCCATGATTTGCGGGACTACACCGAAGCCCGCTACGTCGCAACCATTGCCGTCGTGATGGTAAAGAATTATTAACCCCCGAAACTCGCGTTCTCGCATGCAACTCGCACCCGGCGTTGAAGCCATTGATTTGGGAATCTACCTGCCGAGCCACCAGACGCTCGTGTTCTCCGACTTTCATATGGGCTTCGAGCACTCGCTGAACGCGCAGGGCTATATGCTGCCGCGCACGCACTACAAGGACGTGGTGGACCGGCTCGAGCACATCTTTGCCGAACTCAAGAAACAGAAGAAAACGGTTGCGCGCGTCGTCATTACGGGTGATTTGAAGCACGAGTTCGGAACCATTCTGCGCCAAGAGTGGCGCGACGTGCTGCGGTTGGTCGATTACCTTCTGCGCCGCTGCGAGACGCTCGTGCTCATCAAGGGCAACCACGATGTCCAGCTCGGTCCCGTTGCGGCGAAAAGCGGCATCAAGCTCGTTCCTGATGTTCGATTGGGTGACATCCTCATCATCCACGGCGACGACGTTCCTACGAATCTGAAAGACATCAAGACGATTATCATGGGCCACGAGCATCCCGCAATCGGGTTGCGAGCCAAAGGCCGCGTTGAGAAGTACAAATGCTATCTCGTGGGGCCGTACCGCAAACGCACGCTGATTGTACAGCCCTCAGCGAAATTAATGGTGGAAGGTTCTGACGTGCTCAAGGAGAAACAGCTCAGCCCGCTGTTGGAAGGCGGCGTGAAGAAATTCCGCGCGTTCGTGATTGACGACCGGAAGAAGGAATTGCTGGATTTTGGGCTGATTAAGAACTTGGCGTAATCACATCGTCCCGTTGCAGTTGAACGCGCCACATTTGCACGCGTACGTTCCTTTCTCCGCAAGGTCGTAATCGTACGTGAGCTCTTCGCCTTTCTTGATGTTTCTGAGGGAATAAATCCAGATTCTGCCGCTCATTCTTCGGTATCGGCAGTTCGGATTGCAGGAATGGTTGATCAATCGCGCGATGCCGCCTTTTGAGCCGTCAACGCACCACTGCTTGTCAATCGCGAAGACGTAGAATTGTCCTTTCTTTTTCTGCGCTTTGTCGCGCTTCAGCCCTTCCTTGCGCGAGATGCGCTCGCCGTCGTACTCGACGATGCGTTTCCCTTTCGGAATCGCGGTCTGCGTAAAGACGCCCTTGCCGTGCACTCTTGAATTCCTGACGAGCAGTTTCATCTCGGCCCGCTGCAAATGTACAAGTGCGACGGCGGCAGGTTTCTTGGCTCGTACTCGTGCTCAATGGCGGAGAAGTACTGCGGCAGGTAGTCTTCCAGCACGCGCGAATATTGCAGATACACGACGAATTTCGAGTCCTTGCGCATGTTCTTCGCCGTGTTCGCGAGAATCTCGTGCTTCAATGATTCGGGAAAGGAGTTGAACGGCAGTGCCGAGAGAATGACGTCGGGCTTCTTCGCATACTTGGCGGCATCCTGGGCATTCCCGTGTACCACTTGGAGTTTGGCGCTCCTGACCTTCTTGAGCGTCTCAACAAATGCGGGATTGCGCTCAATCGCGATGAGCTTCGCCGACCGCGGCATGCCTTTCAGCACCGGAAGCGTGACGGCTCCATTGCCCGGGCCGTACTCAACAATGGTTCTCGCAGTCGCGGGAATCTGGCGAATCACGCGCCGCGCAACATACCTCGACGTGGGCGTAATTGCGCCGATGTTCTTCGGGTCCTTGATGTATGCTCCGAGAAACGTGAGCCAGTTTGCCATGACTTGGCATGCTGAACTGGGTTATTTAAGCGTTCTGCATTACGTACGTCGTTGAGCTTCTGGCGTTGCTACGTCGTTTGAGTGTTGGTGAGTGCCGTTCTCAGGCAGATTTGTCGTATCTTTGCTAACGTCTGAGTAAACGACGCCTCAAAACTGCCGGGGCAGAAGAGCAAGGAACTCAACGACAGGTACGCTGCATGAAACGGGCAACTCTCCTAGAACGCATGCCCGCACGTCTTGCACACGTGCGTGCTCATCTGTGCGCGGTACTCGGTCGTGACGCCAAAGGACACTCTGCTGTTGCAACCCGGGCACCGCGGCTCCAAGTTCTCCACTCGTTCGAAGAAGTTCACCAAGACGACCACAAAACTGAATTCTTTTGTATATTCTTAAGCGTTCTTATATAAATTATAAAGAAACGGTCAGAAACTGCCTAACGTCTTCTGCAGGCCCTTCTGCTCGAGCTCGTCCACGCTCACGCCAAAAACCGCGAAAATCTTCTCCACGGCGGGCAGCACCTGGTTTTCGATGTAGTAATCAGCGTCATACTCGTCCTGCTGCGCCTCATCCTCGAGCTGGACGCGGTCACGGATTTTGCCCTTGCCCTTCATCACGACATACTTGATCATGTCCCCCGGGCCCACCATGGTTCCGCGCGCCTGCAGGCGTTTTGCGGCAGCCACGTGCGGCCCTACGGACTCGTACTCGCGCGGGTCCTTCGTGAGCTGCGTCCAAATCACGACCTTTTCCAGCGGAACCTTGTTCTGCCGCAAATCCTGGATGACTTGCTTGACGTGCGCGACGGCCTTCTCGGGCTTGCCTTCGCCGAGCACCATCTGGAGCACGTCCTTCTGCACGTCCTTGGCGATAAATGCCGTGTTGCGGCGCACGGTCTCAAAGCCGCGAATCTTGAGATTGCCCTTGCGGTCCATCAACGCGTACTTCTTCTTCGCGCCTGCCTCCGAGGCCTTGATGGAGACGAACAGCCCGCGCGGATAGAAATTCTCATAATCGAGCTCCATGAGCTCGGGAAGGTCCTTGTTTATGCGCTTCATAAAATCGAGCGCATCCTGTTCTGTCTTTTGTCCGAGCATCAGGAACACCGAGTCCGTATCAGAATAAAGCACGGTGAACTCAGCTTCACGCGCCTTGTCAATCACTTGCGTGATGTAGTGCCTGCCGTACGCGGTCACGCTCTGCCCGCCCGAAAACGAGTACCAGCGCGCAGGCGCAAACCCAAGATAGCCATAGACAGAGTTCGCGAGCACCTTCAATGCCTCGCTGCGCGCCAGCAAGAGCGCGTCCTTCTTTGCCGTCCTCTTGATTTGCTCCTTGATTTTAGCGCGCTGGAGGATGATGTCGCCAATCACGGCGGAAACAAACCCCTTCCGGTCCTGGCAGATGCGGATGTCCTCTCCGTCGAAAGGCACTTTCGTCTCCACCTTGCAGCCCGGAACATTCATCATGCCCGGAGAAATGTTGTGCGAGGCAATGATGCTCGGATACAGCGAGCGGTAGTCGAACACGACGATGTTCTCGTACAATCCGGGGCGCGGCTCGAACACCAATGCTCCCTTGAACCGCGCCATCATTCTCCCCTGCTGCTGATGGTGCGTCGGGTGGTTGAGCACGACCTCGTTGAACTTCGCGGCCTGCTTAATCAAATACCACTCGACGAACT
>DATILO010000007.1:0-4476 GCA_035476335.1 Binatia bacterium
TATACTCTTCAGAAGAAGCCCGTGAGCACGGAACCCAGGATCTTTTCCGCCAAAAAGTAGAGCACGAGCGCAACAATCACGAATCCCGGCACGTAGTTGATGCCTTCCTTCACGTTGCCCTTATTGATAATGGCGATGATGAACGAGGAACACAACGCCGTAATCGTAATCGCAATAAGAGCGAACACGCGGAAGTCCCCCGCGGAAATGCCCACGGCATTAAGCGCAATCACGGCACCCTGCTGCGGCATGGGCCCGATGTTGCTCGACACGCGCGAAACGATGATAATCAACTGTTTCGACAACGCCATCAGAATCGGCGCGGCAACGATGGCCGCAAACGTGATGAAGATGCTATAGGATGTCACCGATGCCGCCATTTCCTTCTGAATCGTGCGCACTTCCTGGATGTTCTGCGAGGTGCGGTTCAACAACTCACCGATTTCCGAGCCCGCATTGATGCCCTCGATGAGCAAACTCATGGAGCGCTTGAGGATGTCGGACTCGTACTTGTCCGCAAAACGCTTCAGTGACTCCGTAAGCTCGGAGCCAGACATCACTTCCTTCGCGACCGTCTCGATTTCCTTCGCAAGAATGCCGAACCGGGGACGAATCGCCAGCCAAAGCGCACGGTCAATCGTCATGCCCGCGCGCACGTTCGTCGCAGTCAATTGCAAAAAGTCAGGAAGCACTTCCTCAACGCTCTTCGTGCGCTTGTAGATGCGCAAGTCGATGAGCGACAGAATCACGACGTACAGCACGACCAGCACGCCCACGAGGATGCCTGCCGCGGAAACCGTGATGAACAAGGCCTTCGACGACGGATTCTCAATCGTGTGAAAGAACGCATACGTGACGAGCGCGGTGACGATGAGCGAAATCGCCGCGAGGTTTCGCTTGATGTGCGCGGGCTTCAGCGGCAATGCCGCGTCGGCAAGGCGTTCTGCGAGAGACGTCTTGAAAAATCCCTTGCTCATATGCCCACCGCCGGCCGCGAGGACTTGATGATGGCCACGAAGATGAGCTGGAGGAATCCGAGCCCGAACGCGATGGTGATGAGCACGACCTTGTCGAGCGAGATGGGGAAGAAGCTCGAAAGCACGACGATGAGCGTGACGCCGAGCGAGGGCATGATGACCGCAATCATCATGTAGAACATGGCGAGAGGATTGAGCTTGCGCGCGTACTGGTTGACCTCGATGAGCTGCTGCCGCGTGATTTGCTCAACCACGCTCGTCAGCGAATCCGCAACATCTGCTCCGGTGTTGATTGCGTTGAGCATCTGCCACAAAACACGGCGCAAATCCTCGGACGGCGTGAAGTCAATCGCCTGCACGAGCGCGTCCTCGAGCGTCGTTCCGAGGTCGACGTTGTTGATGATGGTTCTGAACGCCTTGCCGATGTTCTTGTAGCTCTTCGCAACCGTCTTCAGCGCATCATAGAGCAGCACGCCCGACTTGAGTTCGACGATGAGGAACCTGCCCGCATAAATGAGCTCCTGGTTGATTTCGCGTCTCTGACGGGCAACATAGACTTCAGGCGCCTTGAGCAGGTAAAAGAAGAGCACCACGAGCAGCACCGGAGCAACGACGTACAGGATGGGCCTGAATGCCGGAAGTTTGATAGCAATAACCCCCAGCAACAACATGAGCCCGAACCAAAGATAGAACGTCAGGAGAAGCGTGCGCCTGAGGAACTGCTCGGACGAGTACCCGATGCCTGCCTGGCGGAGTTTTGCGCCCAGATGGGGGAATTGCCGCGAGAGCCGGTAGAGAAACTGACCCATGGCTCACCGCATCGACTTCAGGAATGCGTCGTGGTCGAGGTAGTACTCTGCGACGACCTTGCCGACCCCATCAACGGTGTTGATTTTGTTCTTGACCAGATAGTTCAGCACCTTCTCCTTTTCCTTGAGATGGCGCTTGAGTTCGGCATTGCTGATTCCGGTGAAGAGCTGGAGCGTCTTGACGTACGCGTGCGACTTGCTCCGCACCTTGAGCTTGTCGCCCTTCGCTTCCCACTGCATCAAGACGTTTGCGGTGGCGTTCTCGAGGACTTCCGCAATCTGGAACACGCGGCGGTGTCCTGTCCTTCTGTTCCGGTGCTGGACGAGGAACAACGAAACTGCAGGAAGCATGTGCTTTGGGATGTCGATGGGCGGGTTCGTGAGACGCGTCACCGCTTCAGCGGCGTCGTTGGCGTGCAACGTCGCATAGACCGAGTGGCCGGTGTGGATGGCTTCAAAGAGCACTTCCGCCTCCTCCCGGCGACGGATTTCGCCCACCAGGATGCGGTCAGGACGCTGTCGCAATGCGTTCACGAGCAGGTTGAGCATCGTGACGCCGCCCTTGCCCTCGTTGTTCGGGAAGCGCGTCGTCATCGGCATCCAGTGGAGGAACGTCGGGAGCTTGAGTTCGCGCGTGTCCTCGATGGAAATGATGCGCTGATTGGGCGGGAAAAAGTTGCTCACGACGTTGAGCAACGACGTCTTTCCGGACGCGGTTCCGCCGACGATAATCATCGAGAGTTCGTACTGGATTCCTTCCCAGATGAGCGCAGCCGCCTGCGCGCTTATCGTACCGGAGGTAATGAAGTCCGTGATGGTCCACGGCTTCGCGGCGAACTTACGGAGCGTGATGGTGTTGCCGAAATTCGAAATCGGCATCAGCGTCGCGTTGAAACGCTCCCCGGTGGAGAGGTTCGCGTCCATCATCGGCTCGAGCACCGTGATTTGCCTGCCCACGCGACGGCCAATCATCGAGGCATAGTGCTTCGTGAGGTTCTCGTTGTCGATTTGGATGTTGGTCTTGCACCAGCCGTGCGTGCGGTGGAACACCCAGACGGGCTCTGCGGCGGAGTTGATGGCGATTTCTTCCAGGTTCGGATCCACGCGCAGGATTTCAAGCGTTCCGAGGCCGAGACTCTTTGCGAGCAGGAACGTCGTGAGGATGTTGATGGTGTCCGCGCTCGCGTCCGGGAACGCCTTCTCAATCAGCTGGCGCGCGGCCATGCCGTAGCGCTCTTCGGCAGCGATTTCGCGCTTCTGGTCCGTGATGTCGGCAACGCCGATGTTCACGTCGCGGATGAGCGCCTGACGGATTTTTTCGAGAATGATTTGGGTGTTTTCGCTGATGTTCGTGATTTCGGCGTGGTAGACCGGGACAAATTCAGACTTCACGCGCCGGATGGTGACCGTGACCGGGATTCCGCCGCCGCCCGTGAGCGAGTACTGTTCGAGAACGCTCCCTTCCTCTTTCGCGGCGGGCTTCGCATGGTGCGCGGGCTTCGCCGCATGATGCGCTGCCTTCTTGGCGAGATGCTTGATGACGTGGTGGACTGCCTTCTTTTTCGCGGATTTCATGCTGCCTCTTTTACTTTCTCAACAACGCGACGAGGTCCTTCATTTCCTTGGTGAAATACTCGCGCTTCTTGCCGAGCTCGGCGACGTCTTTCTTCAGCTGCTGGAGTTCCTCGCGGAACTTTTCGAGCGATGCGAGCGTGCCGAGCTGCGTGCTCTTCGACGTGAGCTCATCGAGCCGCTTCTTGAATTCGAGTTCATTGTAATGGAGCCGGTTGAGGATGGTCTCGACGAGGTTCTTCTTGCTGAAGAACTCCTCGAGCTTTTTCGGATACGCCTTGAGTTCCGCGCTCGTGACGCCGAAATCGCTGGCGGACGCCTCGAGCTTGGCGATGATGCCCTTCTGCGTCTTCTCGATTTCGCCGACGTTCTTTTCGTTCTCGACGATGAGCTTCAGGAGCGCTGCTTTCTGGGATTCGGCCTCCTGCTTCATCGTAACATACCGTTTCTTGACCTCGACGAGGATACTCTTGAGCTTCTCGATTTCGGGCTTGTTCGCGGCGAGCTTGTTGATGACGTTCACGTCGAGCAGCGAACGCATCTCGCTGAGCTGTTTCTCGAGCATTTTCTCGTTGTCCTCAATGAGCGCGACCTCGTTCTGTTCGAGCTCCAGGATTTCGCCGCCGCGCGCGACTTCCCCGTACATCTGCTCATACCATTCCTTGGCCGGGCCCTCGTTGTCCTTGAGGTGCTTGTTCACGGCCTCGAGGCGCTCGACGTATTTTGATTTCGCGGCGATGATTTGCTTGTCCAGTTCTTCCTTCTGGGCTTCGTAATACGCGAGGTCCTTGAGCGCGCCCTTGAGCTTGCCCGTGTTGGCGTTCACGTGGTTGCCGATGGCGCCGAATATGTCCTTGAGCGAGCGCACTTCGTCTTCCAATGCCGCAAGGAAGTTCGTGGTGCCTTCCAGCTTGGAATCAATGAGTTCCTTTTCCGCAACAAGTTCCTTCTTGACCTTCTGGTACTCAGGGGTGTTCAGATTCTTGCCTTCGAGATAAGCCGTGGCGAACCGGTACTTGATTTTGATGAGCCCTTCCTCTTCGAGGAGTTTTGCCCATTCGAGAACGGCCGAAGTCGAGACGCCGAGCTTGACGGCGGCAACTTTTACTGCGAGCGTG
>DATILO010000008.1:0-16928 GCA_035476335.1 Binatia bacterium
CCCGAATCAAAAATCAAGCCGTTGCTCAAGCTCGCGCCTGAACAACTCGACTTGCGCACGCTCGACACGAATCTCGTTCTCAATTTCTTGGATGAACAAATCAAGCTGCGCGACCTGCCGATTGAGGCGCATCTGAAGAAAGCGTTCAAGCGCTAAGCATTCTGCAAGAGCTGTCCCTTGAGCAGGATTTGCTCGTTGATGTTTGACTTGTACTCTCCGTCTTCGCTGAACCGCACCGGCAGCGCCTTGGGAAACACCGGGACAACGTTGAACTCCATCGCCTGCGCGACGCGCTTGAGATAGCTCAACCCCTCTTCCTTGCGGACCTGAACGGGTTTCAGGCACTCGTCAACCTTCTTCATGAGCGCATCCACCACGAAGCGCCGGTTGGCGTCCAGCAACGTGCAGAACCCTTCATTGCTGACGAGCTGGCAGGAGAATTGCTTGCGATACTGGCCCAGCGCGCGTGCGGCGCTGTCGCGCTCGATGAGGACGCCATCCATGTTTCCCTCGTACAGGTTGCCCTTGAACATGCTGAACCGGTGATGGATTTCCTTGACACACTGGTCGACGCCCGTGAGCTTCAAGAGCACCTGGTGATAGTTGTGCACCTTGCCGGTCTCGAGCGTTTCGTCAAGACCGCTCTTCAGGTAGCTTCGGACGCGTTCAAAATACTGGCCGTGCTCGTCAAACGGGTGCTGGGTGATGTGCATGAGTTCCCACACCGCGTGCGCGCGGAAGAAGCCCCGGCGTATCTTGATGCGGTCCGCAGGAGACGCCTTGTCGCTGAGATGCTCCATCGCGATGGAGTAACTGCCGATTTGTTCGATGGCCGTGATGTAGTCGATGCCTGGGAGCTCGGCACCGTGGCTGTAATCATAGCGGAAATGCTGCGCGGTTTCGAGAATGAATGCCTTTTCGGAATCGTTGAAGTCCAGTTCAAGCGCGGTCAGAATGTGTTCAAGCCGTTCGGGAACGGGATTGTGATTGGGTTCCCCGCACTGATGTTCATTTTCTGTATGCATCCCCACTCACCGTTTTGGAGAAACGGGCTGATTCATATAAACCTTTGCGCGGAAGGAGACACCGCTGTGCTGCACCACTTCGCCGAATATGACTTTATTGTGACACATCTGTCTTGTGCAGCGCACGAGTAGATATAAACCGTCGAAGTATATACTGGAGTATAGGAAATAATCGTCATAGGAGGGTTTATGGCAGAGAAGCAGAGCAAGGACGAACAGGTTGGTTTTCACAAGGGCGCACTCACGACGCTCGCGAAAGAGCGCCAGGAACTCATCAGGATTCTCGGCGTCGTTGAACAGCTGATGCAGATGCACATCAAGTCATTGAAGGACTTGGGCATTGACCTGGAAGCGCAGGCCAAGAAGGATAAACCGAAGCTCGAAGAGCAGTTGAAAAAGTAAATGTACAACAGCTACGTGGGGGGAAGCTATGTCACGGCGAGCCCTCTTGAACTCGCGGTACGCAACTATACGGTGACTGCGTCTCGCGAGAACAGGATTGAGCGCGTGTACCGCACTACGAACTTCTACGCTACGAACGCGACAAAACTTCCGGAGAACGGAGATGCAACGAGCAACGACGCGGTGCACGACGCACGCGTCTACCATCTACAGCCAACGGATTTCTTAACGGGCGTTGCAACAAAGACCGTCACGAACGCAGAGGAAGTCATGCCCTTGGTGCAGGAAGCGTTCACCGCAACGACCAGTCTTGCATTTCCGAAAGACATCGCAGTCCATCTCTGCACACCCGTGCAGCTCGCACAGCACTTCGGCCCGGGCTATGATGAATCCATCCAGGGCTTTTGCCGCAACCGGCACGGACGAGGCGTTTCAGAGATTTTCGTGAAGCGCGGTCCGCTCGCGGAAGTCATGCTCACGCTCGGCCACGAAATCGGGCACGCGCTCACGCACACGCTTAACGATGCGCGCGACGAGGAAGCAAAGGCGTTCGCGTTCTCGCTCGCGTGGATGGAGACGATTTGCGAGCAGAACATCGGCGGCTTGCGCGTCGCAATCGCCCCGAACCCGGCGCACAACGGCCTGCACAACGTCGCGTTCAACTTCGTCGCAGAACTCGCAAGGCAAGGACAGCACGCAATGAGAACATTCCTCGAGCTCGGCAAGGGACTGCTGAGCATCACGAAGCAACTTGAACAAATCAATCGGTGAGACTATGGCAAAGAAAGACAAGAAGGAAGAACCCAAGGACGTGTATGCTGCAAAGGGAGAGAAGCAGGCAGCGCCCGCTCCTGATCCCTTGGCACAACTGCCTCCTGAAGTGCAGGAGAAGCTCAAGAAAATCAAGGAAAAGCTCGATTCGTTCCAGAAAAAGATTCTCGAGAAGTTCGACAAGTACATCGTCGGCATTGGTCTCCTGCCTCCGCCGCAGCCGCCCGCAGGCGGACTGCCTCCGGAAGTGCAGGCAGAGCAACTGAAGCGCTTCGAGGACCTGAAGGACAAAATCCAGGTGCTCGTGCTTGTCGATGACTCCGACAGCCAAAAGATGAGCAAGCAGGAACTCAAGGACAAGCTGACGTTCATTGTTGAGAAAGACGCGAAAGAAACGGACGCGCAGCTCGTGCCGCAAGTGTTGATTCTTTCCGAAATCTGGCAGAACTGCTATGACGGAAAATACGACGCGACCGGCATGATTGCGATGTGCGCACCCGTGTTTGACCGCGGCATGCTCGGCGCCATCAAGATTGCCGAAGTGCACAAGCAGATGGTTCTGAAGAAGTTCGAGAAGTACGTCGTTGCGTATGTTTTGGCGGGCTCGATGGTGACGGGCAAGGCGACGCCTGCGTCAGACATCGACGTGTGGATTGTCGTGGACGACACCGACGTCAAGAAAATGACGCGCGCCGAGCTGAAGGACAAGCTTCGCGCCATCATCATCGGCATGGGCATGGACGCCGGCGACATGACCGGCATCAAGAACAAAATCAACATCCAGATTTACATCCTCACGGACTTCTGGGAAGGACTGCGCGACGCAAACGCGGTGTACTTCACGCTCTTGCGTGACGGCGTGCCGTTCTTCGACCGCGGCATCTTCATGCCGTGGAAGCAACTGCTCAAGATGGGACGTATCAAGCCGTCTTCGGAAGCGATTGACATGTACATGAGCTCCGGCGAGCAGGCCTTGGAGCGCGTCAAGTTCAGGCTTCGAGAGATTGGCGTTGAGGACTTCTTTTGGTCCATTCTGACGCCCTCGCAGGCAGCGCTGATGCTGTACGGCGTTCCGCCGCCGGCACCCAAGGAAACGCCCGGCGTGCTGCGCGAGATTTTCGTGCGCAAGGAAAAGCTGCTCGATGACAAGGACGTTGACACGTTGCAGCACGTGCTTGATGTCAGAAAGGCAATCGAGCACGGCGAAAAGAAGGACATGACCGGCAAGGAGATTGACGATTTGTACGACATGTCCGACAAGTACCTGAAACGCATCAAGCGGCTGTTCACGCAAATCGAGACCATCAAGGAAAAGGAAATGATGCTCAAGACGTACGACCACATCACATCTGTTGTGCGAGACATTCTCCGTCTTGAAGGCGTTGAGAAGACGAAGGACGACGAGCTCTTGAAACGATTCGAGGGCGAACTCGTGCACTCCGGAAAGCTGCCGGCAACGATGCATCGGTCTCTCGATACGATTGCGAAAGCCAAGAAGGACTATGACGCGGGCAAGCTGACAAAAACCGAAATCGACCAGGTCCGCAAGGAATCCGCGGAACTCGTGCGGCAGCTCGTCGAATATTTGCAGCGCAAGCGCGGCCGCGAGCTCGAGAAGGCACGCATCCGCGTCAAGTACGGGCAGAAGTTCGGCGAAGCACTGCTGCTCGGCGCGGAAGCGTTCATCACGCATGACGTTGACGCCGAGCACAAGAAAGTCTCGCGGGCAAAGATTAATAATGACGGGAGTTTGGGAACGCTCCAGGACAGCAACTTCGACGAGCTTGAGGGAGCGTTGGCGAAAGTCGAGCTTCCGCAGCGCGTCTTCATCAAGGCGCCGATATTCAACGATTTGAAGAGAATCTTTGGCGCGGACGTCGAGATTATGGTGAACAGCTGATGGCATACGAAACGACGCAACGAACGTACGACAAAATTGCAGGGGAACGGAGCTACGCTGGGAAAGAAACGGCGCGTTACTCAACGACGAGCACATTGCCGCTCTTCTCGGGCAACGACTTCACCTGCCAAGGCATGTGCCGCTCCACCGTCGGGTGCACGTGCGGCAAACGGCCGGGTGTGAGGGAACAATGAGGACCGGAATCACCGTCTCAGAAGTGATGACCAAGAAGCCCATTACGGTTGCGCCGGGTACGAATTTGAAGGAGTGCGCCAAGTTGATGGACGGCAAGCACGTCGGTTCATTGCTCGTGAAAGACGGCCCGGGCGTTGTCGGTATCGTGACTGAGCAAGACATCGTGCGCAAGGCGGTCCTCAAGGACGCGATTCCCTCAAAAACATTGGTTGACGACGTCATGGCAATGAATCTCCGCGTTGTTTCGCCTTCCCAAGACGTCTACGACGCAATCCTGAAGATGCGCGAGAATAACATCAGGCATCTGCCCGTCATCGACGACCACGAGCAATTCGTAGGATTGATTACCGCGAAAGACATTCTGAGAATCCAGCCGGAACTGTTCAAACTGCTTGCCGAGACGATTGAGAAACGGAAGTAGCTTACGCATACCTTTCAAGCAATGCCTGATCAAAAAACAAGATAAGATACTTTCTAATAATTTCTTGAGTATCTGCTTTGTGAAGCGCAGTAAAGACCCATCTGCTTGAAGGGTCTTGTGGGATGCCAAACTTATGCCGGAGCGTCCCGGGCAAATACGCTTTCCAAGGACCGATGTCCGTTTCAATCTTCTCCAGCGTTCCACCGTCCTTGTGTTTGAGGACAACTGCTTCTGCCACATTACCAAAATCGCGCTGGGCGTAAATGGTTGCGAGCTCATCCAAATGCTCCGGAGGGCTGTGCTTCCAGGACGCATCACTTGCGTAAATGGCAGGAATGACTCTTCTCCAATCAGGAATAATCACCTTCTCGAGGATGACGTATCCCCGTTCACACAATTCAGAACTAATTTCTTCACGACGCGAGAATCCTTCGGGTTTTATCACAACCAAACCAATATCTTGCATGAATGCCACGTCGAAAATAAGAGGACAGCGGGGCCGGCCCCGCGAAAAACCGACCCTCGCAGCCCCACACCCCTTTTAGTTTTCTCCGGAGCGCACGTCGTATATAAGGATTGTTGCAGCGAAACAGTAGTGATTCAATCATACTTCAGCAATACTGCAAGTCAAAAACACAAACCTTTTTATAGCGTCGGAGCGCGCGCAAATTCATGCGGCGCAAGACCAAGCGGAATCTCATTATCGCAGGATTTATCGTTCTCCTCGTCGCGCTCGGCGTTGTTGCAGTCAACGATTACCAGCTCCGCGCCGGCAACAAGAACTGGTCGAACGCCTACACCACCTTGCAATCACTCGTGCATGTCGGCAATCTCGGAAGCACGCACGAGCACGCCGACTTCGCGATGTACATCAACGGCAAGCAGATCGATTTCACGAAGCCGGAATATCTCCACGTCCATCCGCTCGTCCACATCCACGGCATCAATGAAGGAGAGAGCGAACGCGGCGTCATCCACAAGCACGCAACCGGCGTCACGTACGGCATGTTCTTCCGGACGCTCGGCATCACCATTGACAACTGCCTCACGATTAACGAGAAAGAATTCTGCGACACGAATGGGCGCACGCTGAAGTATTACCTCAACGGAGGTATCACCCCTAACCTCGCGGATGAGGAAATCCACGACCTCGACAAGGTCCTCATCTCATACGGTTCTGAGTCGCTCGAGGAACTGCAGCAGCAGCTCGCGTCCATCCCGAACAACGCGTGCGTACAGAGCAAGACGTGCTGATGGACGCCGAACAACTCGCCTCATTCGAACGTTCTTTCCGTCCCGCGATTACCGCGCTGCTTCCCGCGCATTACGTCGTGAGCAAGTATTCGCAGGGGCGCGTTGATTTTCTCAAGAAATTGCAGGAAGTAACTCCTGAACCCGTTGCCATGCCGGGCGGTCTCGCGCGGACGCTCTGGGGCATCACGTTCCGCTCACCGATTTTCAATGCGGCAGGGATGTTCAAGAACGGCGAATGCTACGACGTCGTGGCGGCGCAAGGCGCGGGCGCATATCTTGCAGGCACGACCACCATCAATCCCCGCCCGGGCAACGAGAAAGAGGGCATCAAGCTTCCGTTCGCGCCGTATCCGCGCTCCGGAGCGGCATCGAACTGGCTCGGGCTCCCGAACGAAGGTGACGAAGTCGTCGCGAGCAGGTTGAGCAAAATCGTGCGCGTTGACGGCTGTCCGGTTGGCGTCAGCGTCATGGGCTCTCCGGACTTGGAAAGCGACGAACGAACGCCTCGACTCGTGGTCGGGATGCATCTCTACAAGCAAGCAAACGTTGATTTCATCGAGATGAACGAAAGCTGCCCGAACACGGCTCACGGAACGCCGCAGCAGAACGACCTTGAGCGGCGCCTGAAATACGTCGCAAAGGAATTTCTTGAACGGCGTGACCGGACGTTGCCCGTCATCGTCAAGTTCTCCAACGACACTGAGTCGGGACAAATTCCCGGGCTCCTCGATATGCTTTTCAAGTACGGCTATGACGGCGTCAATCTCGGAAACACCTCAACGCAGTATGCGAAGCACCTGTCGCACATTGCGTGGGGCGAGCGAAGACTGTACAATTACTTCACGAGCACATTCGGCGGCGGCGTGAGCGGCAGACCATTGAAAGTATCATCCCTAACGCTCGCAATTCAAGCCGTTGATTACGTCGCGAAAGTCTCTCCTGCGCAGGAATTCCACGTCATCCGCACCGGCGGCATCGAGAACGCGCGCGATTTGGAACAGTCAAAACGCGCCAGGATTCCCCTCAACCAATGGTTCACAGGTTACTTCGAGAACTTTGCGCAGAACGGGCACGGCGTGTACAAGAAATTATATGAAGGATTACTCTAGAACGCCCGTTCCCTGATACGGGTCGAATTCGTATTCTGACTCGAGATGGAGTTCCGGCAGGCATTCGCGCGGCTCCAGCTCGAGCCCGAACGTCCGGTTGATGTTGTTAAACGTGATGTCCTCAATGAGGCGCTCGGAAAAGCCGTTCCGGGACAAATACTGGATGAACTTCGGGTACTTTTGCAATCCCGTAATGCCGGACATATAGGGCGGATTGAGCTTTTCCTCGAGACGGTGCGGCGCGTGGTCGGTTTCAATCCAGTCAATCTGCGCACTCTTGAGCTGGTCGAACAGCGCTTCGCGGTCTTTCGGGGTTCGCAACGGCGGATTCATCTTGAGAATGGTTCCCTGCCGGTCCAACAACCGGTCCCAGTCGAGAAGCAGATGATGGATGGTCGCACCGCACGTGACGTCAAGTTCCTTCTCGCTGCAGACCACTTCGACCGATTGCGGCATGGAAATGTGCGCAACGTGAAGCGTGCCTGCATAGTTTGCCGCTTTTGCAAACCGCAATTGGTCGCCGAGCGACTGGACTTCCGCATGTCCGGGACGGCTGTACGCGTGCGTGATGGGATAGGTTGGGTCAAAGTCCTTCTTCATCGCGGATTCCTTCTCGCAATGCACGACGACAACGCCCTTGTACCCTTCGCGTGCGAGCGTTTCGTACACGCGCACCTGGTCTGCCTCATTAATGACACCAATGTTCCCCACCGAATGTCCTGCATAGAGCTTGAAACCGACGACCTGGTCTATTTTACGCTGCGTCTCGACGGCGCGCTTCACTTGCTCCGGGTCGGCAGTCAACGCCATGTAGAGCCCGTACCACACCGGGGAGTTCACACGGTCCGAGATAGCGAGTCGTTCCTTCACGCGTTCGGGCGTGGACACCGGACGCGCGGTGTTCGGCATGTCAAAGATGGCCGTGAAGCCTGCTCGCTCTGCGACGTGCAGCGCGTGCGCAATCGTTTCCTTCGCACTCTGCTCTTCATCGCGACAGTGCACGTGGGGGTCGATGAACATACGCGCACGCGCGCGCCGAGAAAATATAAAGATTCAGCGTCTCGAATGGCGATGTCCGAGAAGACGCACGACAAACATCACACGAGGTGGAGAAGCCGGACGCGGGGCAGCGACAAGACTCACACATTCAATTCCATAAACTTCAGGAAGTCATTCACGTTCGAGACCAATTTCTCGCCAAGATGCAAGTACTTGCTCACCGAAATGCCCAAGTCCGAGGGCGTGACGATGCTGGTCGTGCGCGCGTTGTTGTCCAGAGTGGGAGACTCGTTCAAAAAGCCGATGATGCGCTTGAGCGGATGGAAGTAGTGCGACGCCGGGTGCGCGGTGTCCAAGTCCTGCATGAGGAAGAATTCCGCGCGCAGTCCGGTGTGGTCAAAGAGGCAGACCTTGCCCATGCCGGTGTGGCCGAACGCGGTCTGTTTGACCAGATATGCCCGGCCGCCGCGCAGTCCTGCGCAGAGCGCGTTCTGCGTTTTCGTGCCGATGATGTCCGTGTTCTTGTCGAGATAGTCGGAAGGCAAGTACTTTTCCTGGAGGTTCTCAATGGTGCGGATGGCGCCGTCGCGCAGCACCGACTGGACGAGGTTGTGCATGAACACCTTGTTGCTCAGCATGCGCTTTTCGAGAACGTAGGCGCCGTCCTTGCCCGCTTCGTCGATGAACGTCTGGCGCAAATCCAGGGATTCCAATGGCCGGAACTTCAACGCCTGCTTGACGTGCATCCGCACGGTCGGCAGGTCGCGGATGATGAGTGGAGCGATGAGCTTGTGGTTTTCGTCGCCGTCGCGCACGCTCGTGCGCCGTTTGTAGAAGTTTTCAACGACCGAGAACTTCACCAAGTAGCGGAAGAGTGGGTCATTCGCAAGGATGCTCGACATGAGATGCGTGTTTCATGCGCTGCTGCTATATAAATGTTACGAGTATAGGTTTTTGTATACTGGAGAAATTACGCAACGTACGCTTTTTCCGCGCGGATGGCAGCTGCTTCCGTGAGAACCGCTTCCATGTCAAGCCGGACTTTCGGATCTTTCTGAATCATCCCTTCAATGAGCGCGCCATAGCGAGGCGAGCAGGCAGGAATGAGTTCCGGAATGCGCTTCGCGTGCGGCTTGTTCACATCGAGAACTTCCTTGCTGATAACCGCGATGTTCTCGCCAGCGTACAGCGGCGCTCCTGCAAGCATCTCAACCAGTGTCATGCCCAATGCGTAGACATCGGTCTTCGAGCTCACCGGGGTAAGATGGGAGTCCCACTGCTCAGGCGCCATGTAGCTCGGCGTGCCGAGTGTCGAGCCCACCATCGTCTGCGATGCGTCCCCGTAATCCTTGCAGATGCCAAAGTCAAACAGCTTCGGAGTGCCTTCCTTCGTGAGCAGGATGTTACCGGGCTTGATGTCGCGGTGGAAAATCTTTCGCTGGTGGCAATAGTGGAGCGCATCGGCAAGCGGGATGACCAGGTCAAGCGAGCGTTCCAGCGAGAATACCTGAGGCGGGAACTGCGCATCAGGGTGGATGAGTTTCTTGAGCGGTTCACCCTCGATATACTCCATCACTATGCAGTCGCCGAGCGGCGTCTTGTCAATCATGCCGATGGTGCGGATGATGTTCGGATGGCGCAGACTGTCCATGACGTGGTATTCCCGGAAGAAACGCTTCCTGAACTCCTCTGCCTGTTCGAGCTCGAACTGCGTTTCCTTTGCGGACTTCCCTACGATATCATCTGCAGAAGGCGTTTTCAATGCCTTGACCGCGACAACGGTGCCCGCACTGAGAGCGTCATGCTGGATGTACTTGAGAGCGACATCGACGATTTCCTGGCCGTGCGCGGCGTCGCCGGTGAGGATGCTCTTCGTATAATACCCCCAGTAATCGTGCGCCGCCTTGCGGACCTGGTTGCAGAACTCCTCGTCCATGAAGTATTTCGTGTCAGAATCAGGAGCAGAGTCGGTTTCAATGCGGAAGTATTTGGCAAGATGACGGTTGCCCCAGATGATTCGCTGCGCGAGCAGACCGATGGGGTTGTTGATGGTGCCGCGATAGATTGCCCCGCCGTAGATGGACGTGACGCCGCCGCGGTCGATGAGTTCCTCAAGCTTGATGATTTCGTCGGTTCCGATGAACGGGACCTGCGGCTTACGATGGCCGTTCTCTTCCTTGCCGTTGGTGGTCATACTCACGTGATTGAGTCCCACCTCTTCAAGAACTCTTCTCGAAATAAACCTATATACTGGAGTATATAAATATTACGGGCGAACTCACTTCGCAATGCATCCGGGAGGATTCGAACCTCCGAAGCCGCTTGGGCAAGGGATCTTAAGTCCCCCACGTTTGTCCACTTCGCTACGGATGCGTGGATAATCGATGTCTTGATGAAATCGATTTAAAAGCTCTGCGCTCCCCTCTTTGACTGTGGTCGTTCAAAAACGAACGTCAAGAAGGGGTGCAAAGTGTGAATCTCTGCCAGGGACCATGCGAATCACAAATAAAATTCTTTGATTGATGGTGTGGCGAGAAAAGTGATTATACTAATGACTCGAGTCTCTGCACGACGTCCCGCAAACCGTAAGGGTTGATCAAACCGAACGGTATGTTTGCGCGGAAAACGCCCTCGGAGAGATACTCGTGACCTACCGCCTTGGTTGCCGCGAGAATCCCGCTCCAAATGCGTCCCGTCATTTCTGGCGTCAGAACGCCATGCCTGATGCTCCAGAGCTCACCTTCAGGCGTTTTCTTGATGCTGGACGTGGCTTGCGGAGTTGTTTGGTTAACGGAAACGGCTCTATTCACGAACGCATCGACGTTTTTCGGCGTTGCCGCGCCATCGACATACACGCAACAGTGGAGCTCGGCAAGATCAATTCTGCCTTCATCGACTGCCTGCGCAGTGATTTGCAAATCATGCTTTGCTTGCGCAAGATTTGACGGTTCGGGAAGCATCGCGCACAAGTCGCTCAGATGATACTGTTCCCGCTCGCCGATTTTCCGGGCAAGGTAAGGAAACTCTTTCGTCCAGCGGGTCTTCGTAAAACGAAGCAAGTCCCGCACGTTACGAACCGTAAACTCTTCCATACCCATCAATCCCACTTATCCCAGTCCGAGCCCGCGGATTCGACCACTTGCACGGGCGCAGGCGTGAAGTCCTTCTTTTTGGGCGCGTACTGGAATTCCTCGGCCGGGCCGAGGGCTGCGAGCTCTTCGGCGGACATCTGGTGCGGTTTTGCCGCCTGGATGGTGCCGTCGAAGTCTGCCGTGACTGCCTGGACGTCGAGGAACATCTGGATTTCTCGTTCGACGCCCTTCAGGAGCGGTTCGTCCTGCTGCGTGATGAGCGTGATTGCGTCGCCGTCGTCGCCGGCTCTTCCGGTTCGTCCGATGCGGTGGACGTAGTCCTTCGGGTTGCGCGGCAAGTCGTAGTTCACGACGTGCGTGACGTCATCGATGTGCAGGCCGCGAGCCGCAACATCCGTTGCGACGAGAATGGTGAAGAGGCCTTTCTTGAAGTCCTCGATGACCGCGCTTCTGCGGTTCTGCGACAAGTCCGAGTGGATGGTTCCGACGCGGAAGCGCTTTCCCCGAAGGATGCGCGTGAGCGTGTCGGCCCAGGTCTTCGTGTTGCAGAAGACCATGCACTTCTGGACTTCGTTCTTTTTCAGAATTTTCACGAGCGTGTTCAATTTCTCACGCTTGTCGACTCCGTAACAGATTTGCCGGATTTTGTTGACCGTGATTTCGTCCTGGTCAAGGATGAGCTGCTGCGGGTCATGCATGTATTCCTGGCTCAGCCGCACGACTTGGTCGGGCATCGTTGCCGAGAAGAGCATCATCTGCTTTTCCTTCGGCGTGTGCTTGAGGATTTCTCGGACGTCATCGATGAAGCCCATATCGAGCATTCGGTCGGCTTCGTCCAAGACGACGAACTGCATTTTTGAGAAGTTGATGGTTCTGCGCTGCAAGTGGTCGAGGATTCTTCCCGGCGTTGCGATGACGATTTGCGCGCCTCTCCGGAGGGTTTCGATTTGCGGGTTGATGCTGACGCCGCCGTAGACTTCCAAGGCCTTGACGGTGCGGTCGAGCTTCTTGACTTCCTTCCAAATCTGTTGCGCGAGTTCTCTTGTCGGAGCGAGAATCAATGCTTGGAGATAGGGAGCGTTCTGCAGTTTTTGCAGGATGGGGAGGAGGAATGCGATGGTTTTTCCGCTGCCGGTTTTGGCGCGGACAACCAGGTCCTTGCCGTCCAACAGCATGGGAAGGGACTGCTCCTGCACGTTGGTGGGCTCGGTAATGCCCATGGCGGAGAGCGCTTTCTTATATTCAGGTTTGATATTCAATTCTTCAAATTTCATTATTTCATCTCTGTTCTAGAAACCAGACGGTTTCCATCAATCTTGTCTAGATGACAAGGAAAGATAGACACCGATTATTCGAAGAATAATCATTCCAATCCCGCAGTTGACTTCGGGATTGCTACCTTTCTATGCCTCTATGGGTTGTTTATTTGGGGTTGAGTATTTAAATGTTTGGAAAATCAGGTTGTTTTCTATATGTAAAATATATTCTGGAGTGGCTATCTCGCATTCGCGAAGAAGAAGTAATACGGGTCGAGCTGTTTTCCCGCGAAACTCTCGATGAACGCCAACAACGTTTTCTGATACGGGAAGAGCGTCATTTTCACAGCAGGCAGCTCGTCGAGATTGATTTGGCCGTCGTTCTGCACCTGCGACTGCACGGTTGCGTTTGCCGCGAGATAGTCCGCATAGACCGGGATGTCCAGCGTGACGCCGAAGTCAGCGAAGTCCCAGCGCTCGTTTTGCTTGTTCACTTGGAACGGATAACTCATGGTGAAAACCGCGTCGCGCGATGCGAGCTTGGCCGCGAGGTTCGGTGAGCGCTGCACGTCAACCGTGACGCCCGACAAGACTTTGAAGTCGTTGATGCACGCAAGGACACGATGCTTTGCTTCTTCCGCCAAGTCGAGCTCGGCGCGTTCTAACGGCAGGACTGCGTTCCTTCCGTATTCGAAGAGGTACGCGGTGTTTTGTGCGGTGAAGAACGGCGGCTGCAGCGCAATGAAGCCGCCCTGGACTCCGAAGACGTCCAATGCTGACTTACCCGCCATCGCCAGGCATTGCGTGACGTAATCCTGCACTTGCTGTTTCTCCGTGACATGGATGCGCTCGCTCGGCAGGGAAACAATGCCGACCGTGTAGAGCATGATGCCGATGATGAGCATGATGAGCACGCCGATGAGGATGAATAGCGTGAGTTGGCCGCGCTTGCGGAAGAAGAATGGGAGGAAGAGCGCCGGCAAGAGCAGGAACGCGCGCTTGTCCTTGAGCTTGTTGAGGATGTCCGCGATTTGAACGTTGCCGTCCGGGAGGACCGTGATGGTTGTTCCTTCGCGCTGGTAGGTGAGCACGTTGCTGTCAATGAGCGTGGAAGAGTTGCTGTAGACTGTCTTGTAGGATTTCAACAGACTCGTGCTTAAGGCGTCCTTCGTGATTTTTTCGTTGATGGTGAGGAGCCGTTCGGTGCGGCCGTTGGTTTGGATGGCTTCGGATAGTGCAAGATAGTTGCTGATGAAGGTCTTGTACGGCGGTGCGTCTGTCAGAATCGTGAGCTCGTTGATGATGGCGTTGTCCGCGTCGAGTGTGAGAAGTGCCTTGGCGGCCTTGCTTGCCGTGGTGAAGAACGGGAACAGTCCTGCGTTCTTGCCCATGCGGTTCACTTGGGCTTTGTTGAAGTCAATGATGCCGCGGATGTCGATGCGGTGGTTTGCCAAGTCGATGATGCTGCAGTCCTTGCACGTGGCGGTTTCTGCGGGAAGGGACTGCGACGCGACTTTCTTCAAGTAGAGAGTGTGTATGTCCTGCCACGCGCGGAAGGAAAAGTCCTTCAACGGGTCCTTGGCGTCGTAAACGTAGAGCGTGACGGGCGTCATCACGACCTTTTCGATGCCGTTGTCGCGGTGGACTTCGACTTGCGCAGTGTTGTTCGTCGAGACCGTTTCAGTAACATCGTTCTTCGTGAGCGTGATTTGCGAATCGTTGAGATTGTACGTGGGCGAGACCGTTTCGCGCGTGATGGTGACGCTGGCGTTGTTTGAGAGAGCATCGAAACTGATTTGGTTGCTCGCACAGTCCTTGATGGAGAAGTTCGCGCCCTGATCGGAGTTGATGTTGATTTTCTGCGCAGCAGTGATGGAGGAATTTTCTACACCCTCCATGTAGACGCAGCCCGCCCAGACGCTGTCTGCCGATTGGACGTCGAGCGTGTTCGAGCACAGCGAGAGGTCCTGGAGCTGCGTGGCAACCGTGTCGGTGTGGACAAGCGAGTCCGCACTCGACGCCGAGAGGCAGCCGTTCTGGTAGACGATATTCTGCCCGTTCGTGATGACGATGGGGCCCTGTTGCAAGGTTCCGGCGTTGTCGATGGTGTACGAGTTGCCACTGGCATCGGGATTGCTGACGTCAATTCCATTGGCGCCATTCGGCATGTTGATCTGGCCTGCACTGATGATTTCCCCACTCGGCGCGATGACGGCGTTGACGAGATTCGTGTACGTGACTTTGTTATACGTATACGAGTCAGCAGTAATTTCGAAGCCACCCTCGGTCGCTGTAAACTTCTCCACACCCGTAGCCGAAGCGCTAGAGCCTGGAGGGAATTGTTGGTCGAAGCCGTTTTGGGCCTCTGTGTCCCCAGTATCAACTTGTCCAGGACCTGATGTATCAGCGAATACGGGAACTAGTATGAGCAATAGAATAGTTGCAAAAACGAGACTTTTCTTCATAATTCCTCTTTTTTAAACGATTGAGAATAGAATCCTTTTAAATGTTATTATAATGAAAACTGAGAAATATCACTGAACTTCTTGAAGTTTTGGCGTATTCTTGTATTTATACGACTTTCCATTGGGACTTTCTTTGCCAAGCAAATTCGGCTTCACCCAATACTCAACATTATTCTTGGCGAGCGTCACCATGCCTTGGCTGTTAAGCGCACTGCCACGCTCAATATCGACAATATCGGCACTCTTCTTGTCTTTGTCATACCTGACGAGCGCTGTAGCGCACCGGCTTTGAACATTGAATTTCTCAATAAATGGAGTGTAATTCTTTTCCGTAAGCGCCGGATCCACATCCATATCAAAGTAGATAAACGTCACGTCATTGCCCATTTCGCGGGCCATTGCCTTCAGCTGAATCGCCGCGCGCTTGGCGAGAACTTTATCGTTACCGTCCAATTTATCCGACGTGAAAAGAACAACATACTTACCCTTGCCATTTTGCAGGAGTGCATCATAATTATTTGACTTCTTTTCGGCATCGTATGTGACACGTTCAATTTTAGTGTTCTTTATGGTTTCTGTGTCTTTGATAATGGCGTCAATAGAATCCTTCTTCTCAAGCGCAGTTTCCTCTTCGTCAGTCAACAGCGCCTTGTATGCAGTCTTGACCACGCCCTGCTGCTCGTCCTTCTTCGCGACGTCTTGCGCGTAGAGTTCCCGGCCCATGAAGCCGGCGCCTACTGCAAACGCCCACTTCAGCACGTCTCGGCGTGAAGGGCCTTCAACCATCGTTTCGATGTTCTTCATCATCGTGAGTTTCCGTTGTTCGTATTCGGTATACAGCGTGTTTTCGGTGCGCGCGGTTTCGTCGTTGCTCGCATCGTGCTTGCAATAAATCTCGTGGCGGTGCACGTTTTCGCGGAACGTGTCCAGCCAGCCGATGTCGGCGTGCAGGACGCGCGTGGTTTCCGCGTCGGCGTCCCGCAACGCTTCCTGCAGCAGCGCACGCAGCACCGCAATCTCCGTGAGCACCAAATCATGACGCATCACTGGCAGCTTGTCGCTCGGCTTGGCAAGATGCGTCGCGATTTGCGCGTTGAGCACCTGGATGTCCTTGCGGACTTCTTCGGGCGTCTTGCCCCCGGCAATCCACCGCCCGAACCAGACTTTTGCGCCGAAACGTCGTGCGGCGAGGAGTTTCAGGTCCCTCACTGCACGCTGCGCGGAAAGCATGGCGCAGCCGTGCCTTCAAGGGTTTATATATGCTTTGGAGTATATAAGATTTTGCGAGAAAAAGGTTTTTAAACTCACTCACCAGACCGCCCTTACGTGATTGAAGACATCGGCAGCGTCATCGCTAACTTCGCAGCGGGAGTCGCAACTCCCTTGTTCGTTCTCGGCTCGCCCACCGAATGGGCAGTGCACCGCTATCTCCTGCATCCGGAAACGCGCAACTGCCTCAATCGCGGCTCGGCGCGCGGCCACAACGACCTGCACCACGGCGCGTACAACGGCCCGGCGCACTATTATCGTGACGTCACCAACGAGCACGAAGTCATCCACTTCAGCCCCGGAGACGTTTCCGTCATCGCTGCCGGCGGCGCCGTCATCGGAACCGCCCTCGACCGCGCACGCGCATTCGTTGACAAGCAGCCATTCGGCGAGCGCAATATCGCATTCATAGCAGGCGCCCTCGCGGGAACCATGGCGTACTATGTCGCCTACGAATTCACGCACCACTACATGCACGTCATCGGGCAGCGAAGACACGCCATCAACCACGAGCTCGGCCGGTTCATCCAAGGCGAGCCCGACGGCAACCTGCGCTTCTCCAAACCGTTGCTCGACGACATTTGCAACCACGTCGAACGCTATGCCGACCAGAACGCGGGACGAGCCTACCCCGCGGCCGGCGACGCTCCTGAGGCGCTCACCTCTCGTTTGGAACAGCAGCTCGCGTACAACCAAAGCGAACTCCACGATAACCGGTGCGCAAAGGCAAACATCACCGTTTCCCCCAAGGACGCGCCCCACTTGCTCGC
>DATILO010000009.1:0-1963 GCA_035476335.1 Binatia bacterium
AGGAATTGCCCGAAGGATTCCTGCGTCAGTTTCCCGTGTTCCTTCTTGATTTTCAGTCCGGCCTGCCCCATGATGCCACCGACGGGGGCGACGAGCATGCCCGGGTCCTTGAGCTGGTCGAGCAGCGCGTCAGGAATGTGCTCGACGGCAGCCGTGACGATGATGCGGTCGAACGGCTCGTCCTCGGGCAGTCCTGCGGTGCCGTCCTTGGCAATGACCTGGACGCGCGGCGCGACTTCCTGCAATCGCTGAATGGCATCCTTGGCCAGACCGACATCCAGCTCGAGCGAGAAGACCTTGCCGTGTTCGCCCGCAAGATGGTCGAGCAATGCCGCGTTGTATCCTGAGCCCGTGCCGATTTCGAGCACCTTCATGCCCGGATGCACGTCCAAGGCATCGAGCATCATCATAATCGTGGTGGGTTGTGAAATCGTTTGGCCGCGCGCGGTCGGTAAAGGGCTGTCCTCGTAGGCATATCGCTGCCAGCGCGGCAGGACAAAGTGTTCGCGGGGAACGTCGTGGAATGCTTGCAGCACGCGCGGGTCCTTCACGAGATGCTCGGCGACCCAGCGCATCATGAGTGTTTCTTTCGTCATGGGCTCAACATGCCAACACAATATTTAAATAACGCTGAACTGAAGGTTCTGAAAAAGAGGACCATGCGCCGCGACACTGATTTCATTCTCTGGTTTGACGAGCTCGGCATCGAAGACATCCCGCTCGTGGGCGGCAAGAACGCCTCGCTGGGTGAGATGTACCGCACGCTCACGAAGAAGGGCGTGCGCATCCCGAACGGCTTTGCGGTGACGGCAACGGCGTACCGCTTCTTCCTCGAACAGGCAGGATTGAGCACGCCCATCCATGATGCCTTGCGCGGGCTCGATGTGCGGAACGTGCGCCAATTGGCAGAGCGCGGCCGCAAGATTCGCGACACCATCATGCACGCCGAGATTCCTGCGGCTCTCCGTGCCGCGATTAACGACGCCTATCACCAGCTCAGCAAGCAGTATGGCACCGCAAACACCGACGTCGCCGTGCGGAGCTCCGCGACCGCGGAAGACCTGCCCGACGCGAGCTTTGCAGGACAGCAAGAGACCTTCCTCAACATCCGGCACGAGGACGAACTCATCGAGGCGTGCAAGAAATGCTTTGCCTCCCTGTTCACGAACCGCGCGATCGCCTACCGCGAGGAAAAGGGATTCGACCATTTCAAAGTCTACCTGAGCATCGGCGTGCAGAAGATGGTGCGCTCGGACCTGGCGTGCTCGGGAGTGATGTTCACGCTCGACACCGAAACCGGGTTCCCCGACATCGTGTTCGTCACGGGCTCCTGGGGCCTGGGAGAGAACATCGTGCAGGGCGCGGTGAACCCCGACGAATTCTTCGTGCACAAGCCAACGCTGCGCGAAGGATACCGGAGCATCGTGAGCAAGGTTCTGGGAGAGAAAAGCATCAAGATGATTTACACCGATGAGGGCGGCAGGACGACGAAGAACGTCGACGTCGCCATCAACGACCGCAGGCGGTTCTGCTTGACTGATGACGAGGCGCTGGAACTCGCGCGCTGGGGTGTCATCATCGAGGACCACTACACCAAACACAAAGGACACTGGAGCCCGATGGACATCGAGTGGGCAAAAGACGGGCAGCGCGACGAGCTCTTCATCGTGCAGGCGCGCCCCGAAACGGTGCAGAGCCGCAAGAACCGCAACATCATCGAGGAGTACGTTTTACGGCAGAAAGGCGACGTGCTGTGCAAGGGCAAGAGCGTCGGCAACAAGATCGGAGCGGGCAAGGCAAAGGTGCTGCGCGACGCCAAAGACATTGATTTGTTCAAGCCCGGAGAAGTGCTCGTGACGGAAATGACCGACCCGGACTGGGTTCCCATCATGCGGAGGGCGAAAGCCATCGTGACCAACCGCGGCGGAAGAACGTGCTTTACGGGAGACACAAAGATTTTGAC
>DATILO010000010.1:0-15086 GCA_035476335.1 Binatia bacterium
CCGTAGGAGTCGTGCTCTACTTCACCGCACAGCAGGTTGCCTTCAGAAACGGCATCATCGTTCCGAAGGAAGCTCAGCCCGTGTATGACTACATCGCGTCCTGCGTGAACTCCATTGCCGAAGAAGGCATCACGCTCCAGGGAATGCAGGGCGGCTTCTTGAACCTCCCGAGTGATATCGTCAGAACGCCCACGGCGTACGTTCCGATGGACGAGCGCAATGTGCTCAAGGTCCCGTTGTGGTATTATGAAGGCGAAAGCCGAATTCCGAGTCTTGCGTTGATGGAATCAGACCTCACGAAGTACCTCGAGGATAATTTGCCGTCGTGCATCGACCATTTCAGCGCGTTCAAGGACCAGTACCCGGTCGAGGAGCACGCGAACGCCACGGCGCATGTGACCATCGGCGACGGCGCAGTCACCGTCCGGCTTGAGTATCCGGTTTCCGTCGTCAAGCAGGACAAGACGGTGGAAGTCCCGAACGTCGTTTCCGACGTGAAAGTCGACCTGAAGCGCGCCTACGAGCTCGCCACCAAGACGATGGAGCGCGAGGACCGCGACGCGTGGTTCGAGAACCTCACGCTTGACTTCATGACGGCTGACCCGGCAATTCCCTTTGATGCACTGGAGTTCGACTGCTCGCCCAAGTCGTGGCGGTTGACGGACATCAAGGCGGAACTCCAGGAAGTGCTGCGCTTCAACCTCCCGCTCGTGCGCGTCGTGAACACGCAAACCGCGCCGTTCCAGGAGCGCGAATCGAACTACAAGACCGTGCAGAACTTCAAGCTCGCTGATTTCTTCCAGAACCGCCTGCCGTCGCACGTTCCTGATGACCAGTTCGAGTACGGCAGGATGCGCTTTGACGCGGGCATTCCGAAGAGCAATGTCGCGGCCGCATTCCTTTACAACCCGCGCTGGGGACTGGATATCAACGGTCAGCCGAACCGCGGAGGCGTGCTCTCGAGCAAAATCACAAAGGGTGCCGCGAAGTATCTGAGCTTCCTCTGCACCAACTTCTACCACTTCACGTACGACGTCATCTATCCGGTCGTCATGACCATCCATGACGAGGACGCGTTCCTCGGCAAGGGTTTCACGTTCCAGTTCGCGTTCCCCGTCATCATCAACTCGAACGAGGGTGCGCGCAAGAACTTCGGCTACCGCCAGTTCACGGGCTTCGAGCAGGCCACGGGCTTCTGCGAGGACTTGGGAGACCAAACGCTTGAAGTGCGCGCGTCAGGACTCGACCCCGACATCGGCGTCGTCGAGCTTCCCGATGTCACGCTCGACTACGAATGCGTCAACCAGCTCTGCACGCTCGGAACAACGCAGGCCGAGGACGGCTACTACCGCTGGACCGGGCGCCTGCCCGAGGGTTGCAGCAACCCGTTCATCGTCGCGCACAAGGACGGCTACCTGCCCACGCGCGTCGCGGCGCAGCGTGAGTTAGTGGAACTCACGATGCCGCGCTTGCGCGAGATGCACATCCAGGTCGTCAAGCATCCGTACGATCTTTCGACGCACCAGTTCCTCTCCGAGCAGCCGTTGTCGCTCGGCGAGAACGTCACGATTGCGGTGAGCGTCGTCAACGGCACCTTTGACCAGTTCATCACGTATCCGCAAGGGAACAACACCCTGCAGCTCATCGACGGCACCACGGCGTACGACTTCAATGCGGTCCTGATGCTCTTCGGAGATTTGGTCGGCGGCTATGAAAACGCCGCGCTCAAGGTCACCGGCCGGGAGCTCGACGGCACGGACACGATAACGATTCACGTCTTCGAGGCAGCGCCGCAGAAGCAGACGGATGAGTACCGTGCTGCGGTCGCGCAGTTCCTGCAGGAAGGCAATTATCAGACAACCTTGCGGCCGGTGTTCTCATGAGGCAGGGAAGGATTGCTGAATGCTGCCAAGAAGAGCGCACGTCAAGGCCGGCTGATATCCTGCGCAAGGTCGACGCGTACGAACGACAAAACTGCCGGGGAACGGAAGAGCAGGGGACGCGGCGAGACGGGCGCGAGGCAGCATTCAGGGGCTCGCGAATGCTCCTGCTCGCACTCACTTTGCTCTTGCTCGTTGCCTCAGCAAACGCGCTCATCATCAGCATTTCAGGCAATCCTGCTAAGTCGGTCAACGCGACGAGTGCGCGCATCGAGTGGAACACGGATGTTGACGCCACGTCGCGCGTCGACTACGGCACGACGCCGCAGCTCGGGCTGTACGTCGACAATCCGTCGTTCACGCGCTTCCACAGCGTCAAGCTCGACGGTCTGGACGCGAATGTCAAGTACTACTTCCAAATCATCAGCATCGCGGCGTCGGGAGAATACGCCGTCTCGAACAACAACGGCGCGATGTACTTCTTCACCACGAACTCCGGCGCGGACATCCTGCCGCCCGCCTACGCAAATGTGCGCGCCACCGCATTCTCGGCGACGAGCACGACGTTCCAGTGGACCACGAACGAGCCGGCGACGACGTTCGCGTATTTCGGAGGACAGGAGCCGTATCAGAAAATCGAGGACACGGCGCGCGTCACCGACCACGTCGTCACGCTCCCCACGGATTCGGGACGGCTCTACAGTTTCGTCGCAGGCGGTTGTGACGCGAGCGACAACTGCGCGAACGCAACCAAGATACGCTTCCTCGCGGGCGAGCAGACCGGCACGCCGCCGCTCACCACGGACATCCCGCGCTACGTCAATGAGAATCGGCTCATTATCACGGGCGTCACGCGGCCGTTCTCCGCGATTGATATTTACGTCAACGCCATCAAGCAGCGCACACTCGCGGCGGAAGGCAACGGAACCTTCCATGCCACGAACATCGGGCTGACGAAGCCCGTCGACAACAGCATCAAGCTCGTCGTCACCGACGCCGCAGGAAACACCGTCGAACAGACGTATCCGGTCACGATTGACACGGTGCCTCCGAAAGTCACCATCAGCCCGATTCCCGCCATCGCGTCCGCGACACCGCTGACGATTTCCGGCACGGTCAGCGAGCCGTCCACCATCACGTATGAAGTCCAGGAGGCGTTCGACACGACGGCTCCCTCGCGCGTCACCGGATTGCGCACCACGGATGTGAAGCAGAACAGCGTCGCGCTCACGTGGAATGACAATGTCGAGCCCGATGTCGCCGAGTTTGCCGTCTACCGCAATGACGTCCGCATCGCGACGGTCGCCAAGACGTCGTACACGGACGCGGTCAGTTCCGGAACTCCCTATACCTACCGCGTCGCTGCCGTCGACAAGAGCTGCAACGTCGGGGCGTTGAGCGACAGCGTCCTCGTCCAAACGCCGAACGGCGGAACGTCCCTGTCGGGCGAGCCGACCGAAGCACCCTTGACGTGTTACCCGCAAAAACAGACGCTCCAGGCAAGCGGGCAGTTCGCCATCGCCGCGAATCTCCAGAACGGCAACAACCAAATCCGCATCACGGTTGAGGACGTCGCGGGCAACAAGGTCTCGTTCCTCAACACCACGCGCCTCGACAACCAGGCGCCGCAGATTCTCGAGGACAACCTCGCGAAAATCTCGCCCACCTACATTCGTGAAGTCACGATTAAGGGCAAAATCAGCGAGCAGGCAACCGTCGTCATCTATGTCAACGGCCAGAACATGGCCCATGAAGTCACGGGCGAGGACGGCGCATTCTCCATCAAGGTGTTCCTGCCTCCCGCATCAGCGGGGTCGGGCAACCTGTCCAGGTCGCCGACGGGCAACGCCGTGCTCGACACGGGCACGGGCGAAACGTCGTACAAAATCCGCATTGAGGCAACCGACTTCGCAGGCCACACCGCCAAGAAGGAAGGCACCGTGAAGTACGCCTTGTGCGGCGAAGGAAGCTGGTTCAAGGTGGACGTGGGGGAAATCTCGCCAACCGTCGTCACTCCCCGTCTCATCATCGAAGGAGTGCAGCAGCTCGGCTTCCCGGTCAACATTTCCTACCGCGGAGCCGGCAAGGCAGTCATCCAGCGCGTGACCGTCACGCCCTTGACGTTGAGTCTTGGCCAGCAGGACGAGTGGGACAACGACTGGGTGCAGGTCAATTCCTTGTTCCCGAAGAAGAGTTCTGCCGGCTACGTGCAGGTGGTCTTCCCGCCGCAGGCCGTGGGCCTCGGGCAGACGACTTCCAAGAAGGAAGACGAGCTCGCCGGCCACCGCAAGAGCGCCGCGTGCCCGACCGGCTGCGTGAAACTCTTCCTCCAGCTCGACATCCAGGCGCAGGAAGAACTGCCCAAGAGGTATTCTGACGTGCGGCTGGACAGGAGCACGGGCAATGTCACCGTCGAGAACATCCGCCAGAAGTCCTGCATGCCCATCCTGGTCGAGATGGACGTTCCCGCACATCTCGGGGACAAGATTCCCAAGCGGTTCCTCCAGGAGACAAGCCAGTTCCTCAGTTCCGCGATTGACACGATTGACTCGCTGTTGCGCCCGTTGACGACCATCGGCACGTACACGCTCTACGGCTGTTTCGCGATGAATGGCTGGCTCTTTGTCAAGTTCGTCAACGAGGCGTTGTCGTGCGACGCCGCGAGCATCACGGGAGGATTCAAGCGCGACATTGCCGAAATCGGCGCGTGCGACCAGGCGTATCCCAAAGACAATGAGGGAATGTCGAGCAAGAACAGCGCGTGCCACAGCTGCCAGTCCGCCATCGAGGGAAGGAAAGGCCACGAGTACAACATGCGCCTGATTTGCGACCGCGTCGCGTGCCCCTCGGCTCCGACGCTGCAGACCTACATCAAGGACATGCAGAAGAAGGGCGTCCGGCAGACGGACGTCATCGATGCGCAAAACAATCACCTCTATGCCGGCAGCAGCTGCGGGTTTAGGGGAACGGAGCAGAATGCGGCCTCAACTGAGCGAGAGCACGTGCAGGACTTCAGGCCAACCAACCTTCCCGTTGGTTACGGCTACGAGGATGTCAAGAACATTTACGTCAATTATCAAACGCACAAG
This sequence comes from Binatia bacterium, assembly GCA_035476335.1. GTDB lineage: Archaea > Nanobdellota > Nanobdellia > Woesearchaeales > ARS49 > DSQK01. The sequence continues at coordinate 4,970 of DATILO010000010.1, forward strand.
AATGACAAGCCCGTCAATCCCAAGACTGCACAAACCGCAAGCGTGACCTGTGCCGGCGCGCATCCCGCAAAGGCGGAGTGCTGCGGCTACGAATATTACGAGGAATGGGGCAGCGCGTGCGGCATTCCTGGTGTTGTGGAAACGTTCGACGAGCTTGAGCAGAGCGCGTGCCTCGCCGCGCAGGCGGCGAACAAGGTGCGCGACTTCGAGCAGGAAGCGAGCAAGGCCGCGAAATCACAAGTGACGTGCAATTCCCTCTTCAACTCCGTCGCCGGATTCTGCGAGCCCAACACCGGGCAGCCCGTGTCCGATTTCATCCCGACCGGCATCTTCTACAATGGCTTGCCGACGGCAAACGTCAACGGGCAATCGCGTGAAATCTTCATCGAAATCCGTCCGGACCCGCCCCAGGACGCCAAGTCCTACAAGGTGCTGCGCGGCTACGTGTACAAGACGTATGAGTCGGTCAACCAGACCGGGAATTCGCGCTACCTCAATGAGAAGAACCAGTTCTATCCTGATGGCACGGACCTCACGCCCTTTTTCAAGGACAACACGCTCCAGCCGCAGGGCCAGCCGCAACAGCCGAGCGGTGCCGATATTCAGAGTTTCGCGCACGCGCTCTGCGACAAAGTCAGCGACAACGGCGTCTGCCTGAGCAAGTCCAAGGATGTTTACAACAACATTAAGTCGCGCATCGGCGTTCCGGAGAAGACGTATATCGTACGGCCGGACGCAGATGGAATCCTGCGCTCGATACAGTGCGTCTGCTTGCCTGCCGTTACATCCTATCTCGGATTCTGGCGCAACGTCCTCGGTGCCGTGAAGGGTTGTGTCGACCACACGCTGCTCACGGGCGAGGGAAGTTCAGGAGTGTGCAAGGCCGTACTGAGCCAGTACGTCTGCGACATGCTCTATGACTTGCTGCGCTGCTTCCTCCAGAAGTATTCCTCGCCTGGCGCGGGCTCCAATGTCGCGGCAAATAATGTCGGCGACGTTCTTGGTGCACTGACGAGCGCCGGAAGCCGGATGCAGCAGAGCGTCCAGGGCAGGTATGGCGAGAGCGCGCTGTGGAAGTCCATGTTTGCGGACAACAAACTGCTCCACAGCATCTGCACGTTCGCATTCACGGGACAATGGGACCTCGATGTCAAGGGCCTGTTCCAGCAGACGGTACAGACCATCCCGATTGAAAGCCAGGGGCTGGTCTATCCCGCGGACCGACGGTATGTCGCGTACGACCCCACGACAAAGCCATCCGGCATGACGACATGGCTCTACCATTTCGGCGTCGGACTGATTGCGGGCGCCGACCTGAATTACCAGCTCTCGCTCAAGTGCTCGAACAGCATCCGCTGCCAGACGCGCGATGGGTTCAAGGACGGCAAGTGCGACTGTTATGGCAAGTCGGAAAAGATGCTGCCGGTGATTGCGCCTGAACTCGGCAACGGTCAGCTCAAGAAGAACGACATCCTCAACACCGAGCTCTTCTTCACGATGCAGGGCGGCAACGGCGGCAGCGAGGTCCGGTACGATACTGCGGTGCTCGAATGGGAGTGGAAGGACTCGAAGGGAGCCATCCAGCACGGCAAGGTCGAGAAGGAAATTCATCTCTCGGGCTCCGATGCGCCGAACTTCTGCAAGCTGGAACTCCTCGAGACGCCGTTCTTCCTCTGCAGGTTCAACATCGGCGATTACGCAAGCGCGCTCATCACCCGGGACCCGGTCATGAAGAATCCGCCGGGCAACGTGCTGTTGCTCAACAGCCCCGGAGACTTCGGCGTCACGGTGAACTTGTTCGGACAAGCCGACCCGCGACAGCAAAATGGAGCGGCGACGAGCGCGAACACGAAGTTCCTGGTCTACGAATTGCGGAACGGCAATCTCATTGTGGTTGACTCGAACAAGGAAACGCCTCTCAAGGTCGAAACAGAAGGCGAAAAGGAATACGCCATCCAGACCAAGACGATTGAGAGAAGCATGTTCGGGGCGCAGTCGACGACCGGATTCCGCGTTGCGGATTACATGTCCTTTGCGCTGCCGGACAAGTACAGTTACCCGCGTGAACTCGCCATTGATTACATCGACCCGATCAAGACCTCCTCGGCGAATATTCCGCCGACAAGCACCTTCACGATTGTCGCAGTCTTCGTCGGAGATGGCGTAGATATCTATCAGTCGACGGGACGCACGCTCCCGAGTTATATGGACCCGAAGACCGTTCCTGCGGGCAGCGGCGATTGGGGATTGTTTTCAAAGGCGTTGCCCGTTGCACCGTTCTACCACGCAACATTCCAGAACGGCGCATTCGTCATCCGCGACCCAGGTAACCGCGTGCTGCCTCTGAATGCAGAGATTGTCGTGACCTTCAAGCCGGGCAAGGTCCCCACAAACGGGGCGGAGCTGCTCGTCAGGTACACGCCGCAAACGGGAGCAAACATCTGTGACCGGTTCTCAACAACGCCTGACCGCTGGACCGCGACGTTCACGCTCTACGATGCGAAGAAGCCGACGTACGGCGGCGCATACGAGCCCAACTACGAGCAAATCACGACGAACTCCGAAGGGCAGCGCCAGCAACGCTCGATGACCATTGGAGCGGTGTGCAACACGGCGTATCAGGCGCCGACGGGCAACGGAACGAAGGCCGGCTTCCCGTCGGATTTCAGGTTCTGCTCCGACGACCCAACGACAGGAAATACCAATACGTGCTATTGCGCATCCGCGGCTGATGCGTTTGTTGCATTGCAGACGAGCACGCTCGAGTACAACTGCGGGCCGTTCCCGGACAAGACTCCTGGCACGTATTGCGGGTACACGAGTTCGGTTACGCGGCAGTGCACGCAGACGCCGCTCTCCACGGTGCCGGTCATTTTCGCCATGTCGTTCATCAAGGTTGATGACACCACGGGGCAACTGACTCCGACGGTGAAATCGGTTGTCAACGGGAAAGTGACGCTCTCGCCGGGCAAATATGCGCTGAAAGTGAGCGCGTACGGCGCGGGTCAGTATGACTTTGCGTGGGGCGTTCCGCCTGTTGATGGCAGTTATGGAAATTCAGACCCTGCTTCTCCCCGATACACGTACGGCAGGAAAGACTACGTCGTCCTCGGACCGGGTGGGTTTGTTGAGAGTCCCTTCTCGTATTCACTTCCGGGAGATTATGACTTCCCCATTTCCATCAGTGACGGCGCGGATGCAACCAAGAAATCAACCTATCCCCTCAAGATTACGGTCATTTCGTCATGAAGCACGCCCTTCTCCGCACGTGGCGCGCGCTGGTGTCGCGTTGGTATCTCGTGTTGCTTGTTGTCGCCATTGACATCGCGTTCCTGTATTTCTTTGGGCGCACCTACGCGGGCATCTTTCAGCAAATCTCGACGCATCTCAACACCATCAACGCCTTGTTGCAGCAGAGCATCGGGACGTTTGCGCAAAGCAACGATGCAACCGCCCTTGAACTGGGGATGGCGCAGTTCAATGCCGAAGTGGCGTTTGTCGAATCCACCATCCTGCAGGTCATCGCGTATCTTGCCGGCTACTGGCTCGTGTGCGAGGGGATTGCGTGGTATTTTGTCTACCGAATAGCGGACGTCAAGACGCGTGTTGTCGACTTCGCGTGGCGCTTCGCGCTCGCAACCGTGGCGGGGCTTGCATTGTTTGTCGGATGGATTTCGCTCATCGTGTGGCTGTCGGTCAAGACGTTCTCGTCCCCTGTGCCGTTGATTGGGCAGTCGGAATTGAACCTCATCGCGGCCATCGGCGGATTGGTGCTCGCCTATCTTCTGCTCGTGGCGTACAGCGTGCTCGAGAAGGGTTTCTGGAAGAAGTTCTCACGCGCGGCGTTCAAACGCATTACGACGACCGGGCTCGCGTACGTGCTCGGTCTTGTTGTCCTTTTCGTGCTCGCGAAGCTCCTCGGCGTCATTTTCGCGACGAGGAACATCCTGCTTGCGTTCGCATTTGCGGTCATCATCCTGCTGCCTGCGATGACAGCGCTCCGCGTATTCCTGATTGAAATAATAAAAGAGAATTAAGCAGCTTTCTTCGGCACAGCCGAGTAGTCTTCAGGCAAGTGGCCTGCGAGGAACTGCCAGACTGCAGCGTCCTTCGTCGGGTCAGCGACCTTGCTGAGTTCCAGGTTGATGCCGTTCTGCGCGGCTTCCTGCTTTGCGCTTTCGAATGCAGGAGCGTTGTCCGTGACGGTCTTTGCCACGTACTCGTGGAACGTCTTGGCGTCGTCCGCGCTTGCGAGCTTTTCCTCGAGCTTGCTGCTGAGGTGCTCGGTGCGGGCGGTTCCCATGCGGACGTGGAACGGCTTGAAGTATTTTTCAACCGTGAGCGCGCTCAGGTATTTCTGGTCCTTGAGGCCCTTCGTGAGGGCTTTGCGGTCGAGACCGAGGCCGCGCTTGAAGATGACGTGGTCGAGGAAGTCCTTGTCTTCCTGCGCATCCCAGAGCTGCTGCTTCTTTGCGGCGTCGCCGTTGCGGAAGAGGTAGTCCATGAAGACGGTGCGGAAGCCGATGTCCATCATTTCCGCAGCGCGCTTGTCGTCCATCTTGAGGATGCCGGTCTTGGCGTCTGCGTTGGCGACGAGATAATCAGTCGTGTTCTTGAGGAGCGTGAGTGCCGGCTTTGCGGTGTAGCCGCTGCGGCCGTTCTCGAGCGCGTTGACTTCTTTGGTCAACTTCTCGAATGCTTCATAGGGGTGGTTGTCTGCCATGGTTCTTACCTCTGCTCGCCGTGAATCGGTTTGCCGTCCAGGTCGTAGCGGAATGCGGAATCGAGATAGTGTTCGAGGAACATGCGGTTCATGCGGGCGCGTTCCGATTGCAGGAATGCGTGCGTGAGCTTGTATTCGAAGACGCCCTCGAAGATGAGGTCGTCACGCGCGACTGCCCGGGCGAACTCGCCGTCGGTTTCCCGGTCCAATGCGATGACGTACGTCATGAGGTCCTTGCCGAGGTCTGCACAGCGCATCGCGAGCCGTTTCCGGTCTTCATTGCGGGCTTGCCAGAATGCTGCCTTGTTCACGTTTATCGCGGCCAGCTTCATGACTGCATCAATGTGTTTTTGGACAGGTTCGGGTTGGTTGGGCATGGTTTCTCTTTTGAAATATCTTGAAACGTATAAAGGTATTCCTCTATATAAATCTTTCGTTTTTGTAGTAACTAGTTAGTGACAACAGATAGGTTCCCAAAACGAGCGTTCACCGTCGAGAGCTACTGCGACAAAAAAGTCATCAAAAAGAGGAGTATTTAAATACTATGGCGTCTTTGTCTCACTCAGCATGGGGGTCACGAACCTGGAGAAAACTATTGAAGAGAAGGTCAAGCCGCTCGTAGCGGACGCGATGCAGAAGTTTCTCGGCGTGACGGTCTCGGAAATCGAACACGACATTTCCGGCAAATTGAAGCGCAGCCCGCTGCTCGACTATGACGTCGATGTCACCAAGCCCTTCAAGCAGGCCAAGCTTGACTTCAAGCGGTACTACCTCACGCGTCTGTTACAAAACCATTTCGGCAATGTTTCCGAAGTCGCGCGCATCGCAAACCTGGACAGGAGAAGCATCCACCGGCTCATCACGGCATTGAAAATCGATGTCCGCCGTTTCCGGCAGGAACTTTTGCGCGGCGAATACGTGAAGCAGGAAGCCGTGAAGGACATCATCCAGCAGACGCTCGACAGTTACAAGCAATCCTTGAACCCGGACAAGCTCGCGCTCCTGTATCGCTTTGCTCCCACATTAAGTAAAGACATCGTTGCTGAGCTTCCCGAAGCGCCGCTGACTTTGGACCAAGCCGAGGCAGAATTCGAGCGCAAGTACTTCGCAAAAGCCCTCGCGCTCTTCAACAATAATATCAGCAAGACCGCGCGAGCGATTGGGATTCGCTACGAGACATTGCATCGGAAGCTGAAGATGCTTGGCGCGCAGGTTGCGTAAGGTCCGTTCTCCGCCGTGCCCAGGCAGATGCGTGCGTGTCGTTGAGTTCCCCGGCAGATTGGTAGCGTCGTATTCTCAAAAGTCGATGCCACGACAAACCTGCCTGAGAACGGTAACGTGCAACTGCTCAGCTTCAACCCCTATCCCCTTCTCCACCACAATAATGTTTAAATAACAATTCTTATCCGAGCATAATATAGGACATAGAGAACATCCGCGAATTCTCTGACAGTCCATAAAGTGTGCTCCATGAGGTGGGTTATGAGAACCGTTGTCGTCGCGCTTCTGCTTGTCGTCTTGCTCGCGGGCTGCCAGTACTTGAAGCCGGCGCTCGCGCCCGTTGATTGCGCGAAAGGCGTCGTCGACGCGAAAGACCTGGTTCCCGCCACCGCGGCCGTTGCCGCGCCGAAGCCCGCGGCCGCTCCCGTAACGGAGAAGAGCCGCGACGGCATTCCCGTTAAAACCGTCACCGAGGGCGACTTGGTTTCCTTCCCGAACTTGAAGGCAACCGACCCGGACGGCGACAAGCTCTCCTACACCTTCTCCTCACCCTTGAACGCATCCGGCATGTGGCAGACGAAGATTGGCGACGCCGGTGAATACAAGATACTGATTACCGCTTCCGACGGCAAGGCCTCGACGAAGCAGGACATCATCATCAAGGTTCTTGCGGGCAACCACGCTCCCACGATTGAAGCCGCGGATGTCAAGGTCAAGGAAGGCGAGCAAGTCACGCTCGCTCCGAAGATTGCAGACGCAGACAACGACAAGGTCACGACATCCTATAGTGGCTGGATGACCACGAACGTCAAGAAGACATCCTATTCCGACGCAGGCGTCCACGACGTCACCATCACGGCTGACGACGGCCACGCGAATACGACGAAGACCATCACGGTCACGGTCGAGGACGTCAACCGCGCGCCTACGATTGCTCCGATGCAGGACCTTGCATTGAAGGAAGGCGACAAGGTCCAGCTCCTGCCGCGCATCTCGGACCCCGACGGCGATAAGCTCACGGTCACGTACTCCGCACCGTTCGACGCGAACGGCGTCTGGCAGACGAAGAAGGGCGACGAAGGCGTCAAGCACGTCACCGTCACGGTCACGGATGCCAAGGGCGCAACCGCGGGCATCAGTTTCATCGTCGCCGTGGAGAGCGCGAACTCGGCCCCGACCATCTCGGGACCCGAATCCGTGAACGCCAAGGAAGGCGACACGGTCAACCTCGCCTCGCTCTACACCGTCACGGACGCGGACAAGGACCCGGTCACCATCACGTACTCAGGATGGATGACCTCTGCAACGAAGCAGCTCGGCTATGACGATGCGGGCTCGCACGACGTCGTCATCACGGCGTCCGACAAGGTCAACGACCCGGTCAAGAAGACCATTACGGTCGTCGTGGCTGACGCGAACCGGCCCCCGACGTTCGACTCGGGCAGCTTCAGTTAGTTTTTTATTTACATTCCTTTTTCGCGAAGAAGATGAAGCATTCCCGGCTCCTCTGGCTCGACGATAACCCATACTATCTCGCACTGCTGAACGGGTTTGCCAAGAACGTGGATCTCGGCAAGGTGCTCAGCCGCACGACCTTCTGTTTTGATTTTGAGATGGGCAAGCGCGCCGTGCGCGAGCAGAAGTTCGACTGTTACATCCTCGACGGGGATTTTCCCGATGCGCTTCCGAACGAGCGGAGGGCCTACCTTGCAAGCTATCTGCGCCACGCGACCGACTCGAAGCCGCCCGAACTCGAGGGCTGTCAGGCGAATGTGCGCACCGCAAACTTCATCCGATTTTACCAGGAAGTCCTGCCGGGCATCGAGGGCAAGGTCGTCGTGTTCTCCGGCTCCCGGGAGGTGGGCGCTCGTGCGTTGGAGCTCGGCCTCCCCTTCTACTTGAAGCATATCTGGACGCCGAACCATATTCGCGAACAGGTCAAGAAATACGAGCCAGCACGCCCGATGCCGAAGAACGGCGACTGGGAGTGCGGCGGCTTCCAGGAATTCGTCGACAACATCCTGCGCTAGCTTACTTCTGCCCGACCGTGCAAACGCATCCTTGCGGACCTGCTTTCGCGGCGTGCGGCACGCCCGCGGGAACGTCGTAACGGTCACCGGGCTTGAGAATCATTTTCTTGCCGTGCACGGTGAGCTCCATCGTGCCATCAATGATGATGTGCGCGGCAATGAACGGATGGGCGTGCGTCGGGAGCATGTCTCCGGAGTCCATCTCCTGCGTGAATGCGTGGAAACCTTCTTTCCTCAATCGTGCTTCTGCTTCGTCAGGAGTCATCGGGAAGCTCGTCCGAGTGGTCTTTTTGCGTCGCACATTCGATGCACAATCCGCGATGGTCCAGCGGAATCCAGTCTGCGTCACACTTCCAGCATTTACCATCGGGGTTTGCACCTTTCATGTCACACCTTCAAGACGTAATGTACTGATTTCGCACTCAAGCGCATTGCCATCCTGTGCGCGAGAATGGTGACGGGTGCAGCGTTCCTGCTGCGGGCAATGAGTTTCTTGAGTTCCTTTATCTTTTCATTCTTGCCGCTTCCCAGCGAGACATGAGGGTGGTAATTGCGTCCTTCTGCAAGACTGAACGTGTCGACGCGTGTTCGGACAGCGTTGCATACGTCACTATGGAATGCTCGCAGTTCCTTGTTCACGACGACCTTCAAATAAATGGCAGGGTTCCTTCTCGGCCAGCGCGGCGAACTCCAGAACGCGCCCAGTCCTTTAACGGTAATCTTGAGCGGCAAGTGCTTCTTTGCGACGCGCCGCAAGTCAGGAATCAGGCGTTTCATGTAGTTGTCAGTGAACTTCTTCTGGAAACCCAGATATTTCAGGCCCATATGGATGCGAGGAATGGTAACGTAGTCAGCAATCAAGCCGCTGCTTTGTTTTCGGTATTTTCGGAAGAAGCCTGCAAGTTCGGGCAGCATCAATTTGACGGTGTAGCAGGGTTGGTCGAACCGCTTGTAAACGGTCACCGTATCTTCGCCCCGTCGGGCAAGTCGACCGTGACCGTGCCTTGCTTGGTTTTCAAATGCCGTCCGTTGTGGAGGACGTTTTTGTCTTTGGTCGTGAGCGTTATTTTTGCGAATTCGTCAATCGTGATTTCGTCCTGCTTCGGCGCAACGCCGTCCACGAACACTTGCTCGCCGGGCTCGGCCTTGCCGGGGTCGAGCAATTTAACCACGCCCTGCTTCTCCGCAGCGAGGAGCATGCCCTGGCTTTCGACGCCGCGCAGAATTGCAGGCTTGAGATTGGAAACAACAATGATGCGCTTGCCCTTCAGTTCTTCGGGCTGGTACCATTGCCGGATGCCGGCGACGAGCTGCCGGTGCTCCTTGCCGACGTGAATTTGCAGGACCATGAGCTTGTCCGCGTTCGGGTGCGGATGGGCGTCCTTGATTTCGGCAACCTTGAGGTTGAGGATTGCGAACGGGTCTTCCTTGACTTCCTCGAGCTTCAAAAATACGGGCTTGGTCGGCTGGAGCTTGCCTTTCGTGTCTTTTTGGAAGGTCGCGTCCTTGAGCGTTGTTATCTTCTGGCCCAATTGATGTGCGACCTTGTCCGCGAGCTTCGGAATAAAGGGTGACGTGAGGATGGATAATATTCTCAACGACTCGACAAGACAATATAGCACGGTCGCGAGCCGTTCCTTGTCATCCGCGTGTTTCCACGGCTCGGTGAAGGAGAGGTATTTGTTGCAATAACGCACAAAGTCCCAGATTTTCTCAACAGCTTTGTGCCATTCGTACTTGCGGATGAGGACGTCGACATCGTTTGCGATGGTGGACTGCGTAATCAAGTCGTTGTCAACGGTGGTGAACGTCGCAGGTTTCGGAATCTCGCCCTTGAAGTTCTTGTGCACGAGCGTCGAAACTCGGTTCAGGAGGTTCCCGATGCCGTCTGCCAAGTCGCCATTCGCTCGTTCAACCAATGCGGTCTCGGAAAAGTTGCCGTCCTCGCCTGCAGGGATTTCGCGGAGGAAAAAGTAGCGCAATGCGTCAGCGCCGTACTTGTCCACCAAGTCTGCAGGGTCGACCTTGACGCCGGTTGATTTTGACATTTTTTCGCCCGCGAGATTGATGAAGCCGTGCGAGTGCACGGAGCGCGGGCGTTCAATGCCGAGCGCGAACAGGATGCACGGCCAGATGACGGTGT
>DATILO010000011.1:0-11940 GCA_035476335.1 Binatia bacterium
TAATCGCGGTCCGTTATAAGCCACCCCTGACGAATGAGCGTTACTTGGCCTTGACTTTCTTCAGGTTTTCGATGAGGATGTCGAGGACCTTATGGACCTCTTCCTCGCTCTTCGTACCCGTACAGACAACCTTTCCGTTGCTGAACAGCAGGAACGTCGCCTTCTTGTCCGCCAGCTTGTACACGAGGCCGGGGAACTGTTCAGGTTCGTATTCCGTGTTCTCGAGCTTCATGGCGAGGACGTTGAGGTTCAAGTCCATGCCGACGCTGCCCGATGCGACGATGTTCTGAATCTTGACTTCCGGGAAGTCCTTGATCTTGACGTTGATTTTTTCAAGCGACTTGATGATTTTTCGGATGCTCTCATGGACGTTCGCCATGGTGCGTGCGCCCGTGCAGACGATCTTGCCTGACGAGAAAATCAATGCCGAGGTCTTCGGTTCCTTGATGCGGATGACGAGACCCGGGAACTGCTCAGGATTATATTCGGTGTTGCTGAGCGTTGCGGCCATCTTTTCGAGCGGGATGTCTTGTCCCAAGCTCGCGGAAACCACAATGTTCACTACTTTGATTTCCTTGCCGGTACTTTCCTTGGCTGCTTTCTTTGCCATAAAACCAAAACCCCCAATGGAACCGCTCTCTCGCGGTAATAAACCCTTTAAAAGCGGAAGTATTTAAATACTTTTAGGTTTAAATATAGAGAAACGGCTACTAGGCCCTGCTCCGCTTCCGGTGGAGTTCTGGATTATATCGTTTTACGGGCTGGCAAAGGCGTATTCTACGAAAACGGGGCTCGGAACACCCCCTCATTTCCACTGGAGGTTTTGAGGACCTTCACCGAGGATGTAAAGAGCAGGCTGATACCGTTCCAACAGCGCGCTGACTTCGCGTGCAAGTGCCCGTTCGTGATAGTTTAGCACATATGCGGGGAGACGGTCATCCGGGTGTAACGCGTTCGGCCGATACCGTGCGGCAACGGTTTCCTCAAGAGGGACGCTCATGCTCGTGATTGCTAGTATACTTTCAGCACTTTCCGAATAACCATCGAACAAATGAGGGAGAAAATGATGTAGCTCCACAGCCAGCTCAAGCCGAAAAGCACCTTGGTCTTTTCATGCACGGTGGTGATGGACGTAATCGCGCCGTCATTGACTTTCAGTTCCGGCGCAAGATAGGCGCGCTCGCTGGCAACCTGCACGTCTTTCACGTACGGTTTGTCGTTGAACTCGAACGTCACCGGATACGTGCCTGGCTGTAGCGCTTTGAACGTGAAGGTCGTGCTGCCGTCCTGGATGACGTGCGTCGCGTCGCCTTGCACCGTCATGCCATCAGGAGGAATCGCAGTGATGTTGCCCAGCGCGCCCTTCTCAAATGCGACCGTGATGTCGAACGGCGTCCCCGGATGGATGGGCTCGAACGCGAGGTGCGCGTTGAGCCAGCCAAAAATGATGATGACCGGAATGAACGTGAACAGCATGGGCCGGAAGCTCTGGCTCATGTACTTCATGTTCGTCTCCATCGCGCGCTTGTTGACCTCCATCATCTTCGCCGGGTCATTCTTGAGCGTTTTCATCTCCTGCTGGAGCGCCTTGATTTCTTCCTTGAGCGTCTTCATCAGGCTCTGGTTTGTCGTGAACTTGTAAATGAGCGTCACGAGCAACGAAAGCACCAATGACAATATCAGGACCGCAAGAATGGGATTGATGTTGAGCAACCAGCCGAAGAGGACATTCAATACGGGATCGAGGAACGAAAAGAGCGCCACTTACTCCCCACCCATGAACTTGCGCATCATCGGGTTCATGTCCATCAGGTGCTGGCGCGCAATGTCCTCATACAGCCGGTAGACAATCATCACCGTGAGCAGGATGCCGGTGCCGTGCGTCAATGCGCCCGAGACGTCCGCGAGCCCGGCGAGCACGCCGACGGAAATCGCGCCCATCACGGTGAGCGGCTTGATGTACCGGTCGAGCAATCGCTCGAGGACGCGTTCATCGCGCCGGAATCCAGGAATCTGGAGTCCTGAGGACATCATCTGCCGTGCCTGCGAGCGCGCATCCAAGCCCGAGGTTTGCACCCAGAACAAGGAGAAGACAATGGCTCCGCCGATGAGGAACAGCAGATACGTGAACGCGTGCCCAAAGTCCACGAGGCGCACGCTGCCGCGCAGGATGTGCCCGATCAGGTTGAAAGGACTCACCCAGAGCGCGAACCCGGACGCGGCTTGACCGTTGACAAACGTTCCCAGAATCGGATACCCCCAATTTTGCAACAAGTTACCCCAAAGTTGGAGGTTGGCAAGGAGCGCCGAGACGAGAATGACGGGCATGTTGCTCGTGTACACGAAATGGAGTGGCCACCGGATGCCTTGCCCTCGCACGCGTCCGAACGAGAGTGGAATCTCCACTTTCATTGCCTGAAGATAGACTGCGATAATGAAGACGAGCACCGTCGAAACGATTGCCGCGAGCATCAACCCTGCCGTTTGCGGGTCACCCAACGAGAGACTCTTGATGAGCGCCGGAATGGCTCCTGTCGGAATTCCCGGGTTGGTTGGAGACGGCAAAGGCGACAAGGCGCGAATGAAAATGCTCTGCGAAACGCCTGCCGCGATGAACAGCGAAATGCCCGAGCCAAAACCCCATTTGCTCACGACCTGGTCCATCCACATCACGAGCAAACCGCCGAGCACGAGCTGCAAAATCAGGAGCAGCTGGAGCTGGAAGTATGCCGCGGTGCCTGCGAACTCAGGAGACGGCGCAAGCCCGCCCATGAACACGTAGATGGCCGCTTCGAAAATGATGAATCCGATGGACGCGAGCTGCTGCACGCCCTGGAAGCGCTTTCTGCCCTCGTGCGACGTGAGGTCGAACTTGAGGATGCCCGCGCCGTTGAGCAGCTGGATGACGATGCTTGCCGTGACGAGCGGACCGATACCGAGACTGAGAATGCTGCCGAAGTTCGCTCCAAGGATAATCGAAATGAACTCGAACTGCTGGAGCGCGTTCGCGCCCAGGCCGAACAGCGGCACGAGCGAGAGCGCGAAATAGAGCACGAGAATGATGGTCGTCCACTTGAGCTTCTCCTTGAAGCCCAGCCGCTTCTGTGTCGGAGCAGCGACTTCCGGAACGTGCTCAAGGAGCGTATCAAAAAAGGCCATACGTCAATCCCTTAATGGAGAGTATATAAAGATTGCTTTCCCGACGTGAGAACGCTGCCCGCGTCGTTGCTCGCGTCCCTGGCAGTTTGGTAGCGTCGTTTACTTAGTCGAAAGCAACGATACGACAAAGCTGCCTGGGAACGAGCTCACGCGCAATCAGGCAAGCTCCGAGAACTATGCGGCGGTTACGTCCCCGCCCGCTGCCTTGATTTTCTCAATGGCTTTCTTCGATGCAGAAGAAACGGTGAGCTTCATCTTGACCGAGGCCTTGCCCTGGCTCAACAGCTTCGTGTAACCGAGCTTGCCCAAGTCAACCGTGTAGACGCCCGCCGCATGGGTTGCGTGCTTCGCTACCGTCCAACCGGGAAGGTGCTGGGCGACATCGCCGACATTGATAACGACGTCCGCAGGCGCCGAGTTGTGCGCAATGAACCCGTGCTTGCCGAAAACGCGGTCTGCATACGACGGCTTCTTCGCGTCTGCCTTCTTGCCCGAACCCGCATTACCCGCGCCACCCTTGTTGCCCGAACCGCGGTGAAGACGACCCCACCCATGCGTGCGTGAGCCGCGCTGGCGCGTGACGCGTCTGCGTTTGTGGAATGCCATACTCACATCATCCTCGTGATGAGCTTTGCGATGTCCTTGCGGAATCCGAGAGCGCCGCCGGAATGCGTCGGAAGCTTGATGCCCTTGCGGGCGATGTCCTTCTTCGGAGACTTCAGGCCAAAGGAATGTTTTGCCTTGTTCTTCAAGGCCTTGCTTTCGAGCTGTTTGACGACATCATCAGAGACCTCGCCCCACGTGACATAGTTCTGGACTTTCGTGATCATGCCCAGGGTCGTCGGATTGTTTTGGATGACGATGCAGGAATGGCGGCGAGGGAGGTGCAAATAATAGAGCGTCTGCTCCATCTGCGTACTCATCTTGGGCGCGCTGCGGATACGGATGACTGCGAGCCAGCCGCCTTCCTTCAGCGCAGGCATTTTCCTGTCGCTCGTCGTTCGCTTGTTATGTTTTGGATTACCCATATCAGACCTTGGCGATTTTACCCTCGTGCATGCCGAGCTTCTCGCCCGTCTCGGGCGAAACCTTCGTGGTGGAGAGCTTCTTCAATGCCTCAAAGCAGGCGGTTGCGAGGTTGTTCGTGTTTCGCGTCTGCCCGAACGTCTTGCTCCACACGTCCTTGAATCCCGCGAGCGCGAGAATCTTCTGACAGTTCGGCTCCACGACAAGCCCCTTACCCTTGGGCGCGGGCATCAGTCGGATGACTGCCGAGCCGCACTTGCCTTCGACGGTGAACGGAACGCTGTGCGGCGTCTTGCAGTTGCACTGCCAGCTTCCGCAGCCACGCTTGACCTTGATGACGCTGAGTTTCGCGTTGCGCAAACTCTTTTCACGCGCAGGCACGGTATCCTTCCCCTTGCCGTAGCCGATGCCGACGTATCCGTCGCGGTTGCCCGCAACAGCCATGACGCCGAAGCTCGGCTTGTTTCCTTCCGGAGATTTTTTCTGCGTCTGGCGGAAGATTCTCTTTTGACCGCCGCCGAACTTTCCTTTTGACTGGCCGATGAACAGCAAGTCGGTTTCGAGATTCGGGAGGAGGATGTCGACTATGGGAGCTTCGAGGATGGGGATGCCTGCATTGAGGATGACGTCAATGTCCTTGATTTCGCCGCTCTTCACCTTCTTACCGGCGTCGGTCTTCGGAGTCCAGGCGGCAAGGTCAAAGCTGCCGGGAAGGGGCTTTGCGGCTTCCTCTTCCGGAACGGCCTCGATGACGTCCTTCTCGACGTCAAGCTTCTCGACTTCCGCTTCGGCCTCGGCCGGCTTCACCATGGCCTCGGGAGCCGCAACGGCCTTCTCTTCCTTGACTTCAGTTTTTGCTTTTGGCATGAGTATCAACCCAGTTTCTTCTTCATGTCATCGAAATGCGCAGGCAGGTTTTCCGGCGCCAGCCCTGATTTGAGGTAGCGCGAGAACATTTTCTTGTAGCGCGCGTCATCCTTCTTCAGAAGCGTCGCCCAGTGCGCGATATGCTCGCCCCGGAGGCGCTTCACGTCAGGGACAATCTTGTTGTCCAACGGAACGTGGAGTCCGCCGTCGACCGCGCCCTTGAGCGCAGCGTAGAGCTTCGAACCCTTGACGCTCGGGTACATGCCCAAGTCGGGAACGGCTTTCGTAATCTTGTGCTGCTTTGCCTTGTGCGCAAGGAGCATTCCGCAGAGGTAGGCCGCGGACAGGTTGTCCGTTCCGCCTTTCCAGCCGTGCTTTGCGAGCTCGCTCGTGTGCGCGCTCACGGTGACCTTGTCGCCCTGCGGCGCGTACGTGATGATTTGCATGGCGATGTGCTTGAGCGACTTGCGTACCACGACGCGCGCGCTTCTCGAGCGCAACAGCGTCAATCGCTTTCGATAGTCGGTCTTGCCCTCGCGCTTGCGGCGGAAGGTGACGACGTAGCTTGCTCCGGTTGCCATGTTACTTCTTCAGGAACAGCTTCTGTTCCTCCAGGTAAATCTTGATGTGGCCGGTGCTTCTGAAGAAGCCGCCCTTTGCCTTATTATAGAGTTGTTTGTACGTCTCAGCGCTCACGTGGCTGTTGTCGCGGAGCCGCTTGATGAGGTCCCGTTGTGCGCGAATGCGGGCCATCCAGGTTTCCTTGCCCGGCGTTCTCGCGCCTGCAGAACCCTTTCTGCTGCCGATGCCGCGTCTGCGGCCGCGCGAACGCTGCACTTGGCGCACGCGCGCGCGGACTTTTGAGCCGCCGTACAACGGCATCTTGCTGATGACGCCCTGCGCAATCAGTCTTCGGACGTCGAACTTCGTAATCGCGCCCTTCACTTCTTCCAGTTTCGTCGGGTCGACCCAGACTCTCGTCGGAGAGCACTTGAGGATTTTGCCCGCGAGCCGTTTTTGGAGCATCATGGTTTACTTTCCGGTGAGGACCTTTTCCGCCTCACGCTTCTCCGCTTCTTTCTTCTCTTCCTGCGAGACGGGCTGTTCTTTCTTCGTCTCAGGCTTCTTTTCGTGCTTGGGCTCGACCTTCATTGCTGCGGTCTTCTTCTCCTGCTTGCGTTTCGCCATCGTGTCCTTGACGGACTCGATGAACTTCTTGGAATCCTTGAAATTGAGGACACGGATGTTCTTGCCGTGCGCGGCGGTCATGATGTCGATCGCCTTGCGCGTGCCGACGGTGCTCGCAATAATGATGCCGTGCGTCTTGGCATTCACGTGGGCGAGTTCCTTGACATTGTTGACGAGGACCGGGAGGAGTCCTGACTTGTGCATGCCCCGGACGAGGGCGGGCGAGCCATAGCCGGAGTTCGGCATGTGGCCGTGGCCGTGCATGTGCTTGCGCAGCTTCGAGTCCATGCCCTTCGGCTTTCTCCAGCTCGGCGCGAGACGTGCCTTCTTGTGCCAGTCCTGGCGCTTGAAGTGCGGCTTCTTCGCCTTCATCTGTTTCCGGATTCCGAGGAGCTTCTGCGTGTCTGCCATCTTATTCAACCTTCACTCCACACTTCTCAACGACGTGGATGCCATCCTGGAAGACGCGGCGGTCGACGTGCGTGATGCGGGAGAGCTGTTCGATGTCTCCTGCCGTTTGTCCCGCGAGTTCGAGGTTCACGGATTCGACGGTGACATCCTGCCCTGCGACTTTGACCGTGACGCCCTCCTTGAGCTTCATGGTTCGCGGCACTTTTTCGCCAAAGAGGTTCTTGATGGTGAAGTCCTTGCCCGCAACGGAAACGTTCATCGGGAAGTGACTGGACAAAATCTTGAGCTTGTACACCCAGGGCTGCTGGACGCCCTTGATGGCGTTTCTGAGGTGCGCGGCGAGCGTGTTGATTGAGGTTTTTTCGCGCTTCGTGCCCTTGCTTGCGCTCAGGACGATTGCCTTTTCCTCCATCGCGACCTTCAGGTGGAGGTTGTCCCATTGCCGCTTGAGCTCGCCCTTCGGACCCTTGATATGCACGGCGTGCCCGTCGATGTGGGCCGTCACGCCCGCGGGCAATTCCACCTTGTCCGTCATGTCGAGTTTCATATCAGTAGCAGTAGGCGATGAGCCGCCCTCCGTGATTGTGCTTCTTCGCGTCCTCATGCGTCATGATGCCCTTCGGCGTGCTGACGAGGAGCATGCCGACGTTCTTGGCCGGCAGGTATCGCTTTTCATACTTCTCAAAGTCGAGCTTGCCGATGGCATAGCGCGGCTTGATGACGCCGCACTTGTTGATTTTGCCCAGGAGGTGCACCTTGAGTGCGCCGCCGCGGGCATCGGAGACGAGCTCGGCCGTGCCGAGGTAGCCGTGCTGGTTCAGGAGTTCGAGGACTTTCTTCATCGTCTTGCTCGTCGGCAAGAGCAGGCAGTCCTTTCTGCCGATTTTCTCGTAGTTCCTGATTTTGGACAATGCGGTTGCGAGTGTGTCGTTCAACATGGTTTCATCCGTACTTCTTGAATCCGATATTCTGCGCGATTTGGCGGAAGCACTGCCGGCAGAGGTCGAGGCCGTACTTCGCGTTGTGGCCGCGGTGCTGACCGCACCTGCGACAGACGGCAGTCGATTGGCCCGTGCTACGCTTCTTCGGCGCGTTGTGCTTCATGTACTTCGCAAGCTTCGTCGGTTTCGACTTCAGCTGCTTGAACGTCTTGCGCCAGTCGCTCGTGGTCATTGTGCTTCACCGGTGAGTTTGACTCCGAAATGCTGTTTCATGAAATGGATTGCCTCGTGCTTCGTGACTCGGTGGGCCTTGCCGATGACGGTGCGGTGCAAGCTTCTGCGCTTGACGCGGTAGCCCGGCTTCTCGAGCGTGATGCACGCCTGCAGGCCGATGACGCCGATTGCGGGATCGTACTGCGCGCCCTCGATGTCGATGTGTTCGGGAATGCCGAACGAAATCGTGCCCTGCGTGTCGAAGTTGCCGTCCTTGAGCGTGAAGTCCTTTGCCTTGAGCAGGCGCTTGAGCATCTGCTCAGCGGATTTCTTTCTGAGCGTGAGCATGCAGCCGATCGGGAGTCCCGGTCGGAGTCCCCAGCCAGGGATGCGCTTCTGCGTGATCGTCTTGACGGGCTCGATGCCGGTGAGATGCTTCAGCACGACCACCGCCTTGTCGAGCTTCGACTGTTCCTTGCCCGCACCAATGTTCAGGGTGAGCTTCTCAATCCGCGGCTGCTGCATCGGGTTCATGGTATGACGTACGTGTTCTCCTTTTCCGTTTCTGATGCGATGTTGTCAATCGTGAACTTGACCGTGTTGCCCTCGAGGTTGCTGACGTGGGCGGTTTTGCCGACATAACGGCCGGCGGTGATGAGGATTTTTGCGCCCGGTTTCAGCTCGAGGTGCTTCGCGACCTTCTGTCCCGGCAATTCCAGGACGAGCGTATCGCCAACCTTGTAGGTGGCCTTGTCCGCGTTGATGTTGCGGCTGTCAACGAGATTCACCTGGAGCTTGCCTTTTTGCCGCATCGTCTTGCCGATAATGCGGCACGGCTTGTGCTTCAAGTCCTTGTCTGCCGGGCTGAGCGTGAGCCGCCCTTTCGTGTCAAGGCCGACGCGGAAATGCTGCTTCGTGTCCGGAATCTCGACGGTATCGAAGAGGCCGACCGGGAGCCGGTGGTCCTTGACGCGCTTGCCGTCGACGAGGATGTGCTTGGCGAGCAGGATTTTCTTGACCTCGCGGTTGGTCTTCGCAAGCCCGAGATGCTGGAGCACGAATCCGAGCGGCAATGCGCGGTCGAGCGGATGCGCCCCGGGATTGGGCTTCGTGATGAACGTTCGGATTTTGCGGTCGATAAGCCAGGAGCGCGGCGCGTTCAGTCGCTTGAGATATTCGCTGTTACTCATTTGGATTCACCCATTCTGCGCTTGTCCTGATGCATTTCGGTGATGATGACATTGCTCGGGTGGACGGGGTAGGCGGTCTTGCTGCCATCCTTCTTGAGCATCTCGACGCCGGCAACATAAATGCGGCTTGCCTTGACGTCGACGCGCTCCACCTTGCCCGACTTCTTGCGGAACTGGCCGCGAAGCACGGTGACCTTGTCGCCGACGCGCACGGGAAGCGAGCGCGTCTTGTGCTTGCCCCGCAATTCCTTGCTCAGGTGCGCTCCGAGGAACTTGCGCTTGACGTGCAAAGGCGCTTCGCGTGCATAGCTGCGCTGCTTGCGCGGCTTCACGCTTCCTTTCCAGTGGGATGACCAGTTCACAAAATCACGCTCGCGAGCTTAGAGACCATGGGCCAGCGTTCCGCGATTTCCTTCGCGATGGGGCCTTTAATCATGGTGCCTTTCGGGTTGCCGTCCTTGTCCTTGAGGATGACGGCGGCATTGTCCTCGAACTTGACGCGCGTGCCATCGAGGCGCCGGAATTCCTTCTTCTGCCGGACGATGACCGCGTACACGACGGTCTTGCGCATTTCGGGCTTGCCGCTCTTGACGCTTCCCGCGACGATATCGCCGATGGCCGCTTCCGGGTTGCGTCCCTTGACGGTTTTGTGCCGCAAGACGCTGGTGATTTTGAGGATTTTCGCGCCTGAGTTGTCCACGACATCAACCCAGCTCCCGTTCGGGAGCGCGCGTGTTGCTCGTGCCTTGATCGGTTTCATGCCTTTACCTCGGCCTTGACGTCCTTCTTCTCAGGCATTTTCGCCTCTTGGAGGAGTTCCTCGCGTGCCATGAACGCGCGGTTCTGGCCCTGGACTTCGACGATGACGAACGTCTTCGTCTTGCTCAGCGGGCGGCATTCCTGGATTTTGACGATGTCTCCCTTCTTCGCTTCGATGCAGCTCGGGTTGTGGGCCTTGACGCGGCTTCGCTCCGTGGCGGTACGTTCGTACTTCGGGAGGTAGCGCGTACGCGGCCATTCGATGGTCGCGGTCTTCTGCATCTTTGCCTCGATAACGGTGCCGACGAACGTTCGTCCGTGAGTGCGCACGCTACCGTGATGGGGACACTGCTTGTCCGTACAGGTTTTGTCTGCCATGTTACTCCTTGAGTTTGATTCGCTCTTCGGGGCTGACTTCAATATCAGCTCCGTTGATGGTGTGTTCCTTCCCGTTCACGAGGAACCGGAAGGTGCTTCCCCGCTTCGGGATACGCTTGCGCCCCTGGGCGGTTTCGAGCGTCAGGAAATGTTTCGTCTCGTCGACGACCACGCCTGACGCGTTGATGAGTGTGTGGTTGGACGACGCAACGACCGTTGCGCCGGCTCCGATGAGCTCGCCCTTCATTTGACGACAATCATCTCCGGGGCGAACCCAAGTTCGACCAGGATTTCCTTTGCGCGACTGCGGTGGTCGCCTTGGAGCTCGATTTTGCCATCCTTCACCGTGCCCCCGCAGGCCAATTTGGCCTTGAGCTTGGAGCCCAGTTCCTTGATGTCAATTTCCTTCTCGTCGATGCCGGCGATGACCGTGTAGTTCTTCCGGAACTTCTTCTGTTCCAGTCGAACCTCGATGGTCTGCGACTCCTTGGCAATGCTCTCGCAAACGCACAAGTCCTTGGGAAGACCGCACGTTTCGCAAATGTCTGTCATTGCTTGGGTCGCGCCTCCGCTTTCTTGACAACCGATGCCTTCGCAGGGGCTGCTGCAACAACCTTCGGTTGTCGCGATTTTTCGCTTCTGATCGTGAGGATTTTTGCGAGGGTGCGCTTGCTCTGCCGGATTTCTCCCGGGTTCTTCGGCGGCGTTCCCGTCGAGACCTGGCCGTAGAGCTTCATCAGGCTCTTGCGCAGCTCGGCTTCCTTGGCCGTGAGCTCCGTTTCACTGAGTGCCCTGAGTTCCTTCGCTTTCATTGGTCTTTACTTCCGTTTCTTCCTTCTTCTTCGGTGCGCGCTTGCGCTTTGGCTTTTCTTCCGGCTTGTGCTCCGCTTCAACGGGCTTGCCTTCTGCGGCAGCCATCGTTGCCGGCGTCGCGACCTGCTCGAGCGAGGTCGGCTTGACCTCGACGTCGTCCGGCAATTTCAAGTCAGGCGGCATGATGCGCACCTGGATGCCGATAGTGCCGGTCTTGAGCTGGGCGTAGGCGTATGCCTTCTTGACGCCGGTGATTGCGATTTGGCCGCTCTTCTTCATGTATCCGTTGAAGAAGCGCCAGGTCTTTGCGCGCGCGCTCGGGATTTTTCCCGCCATCTTGATTTCAATGCCCAAGGCGCCTGCGGACATCGCGTCCTGCATCGACTTGTGCGCGATGGCCTTGAACTTCTGGCTGCCGAAGCGCTCGAGCGTGCTTGCGATTCTTTCCGCGATGATTTGCGCGTCAATGTTCGGATTCTCGATTTCGCTGATTTCAATTTGCGGGTTCTCGAGCTCGAACTTCTTCTTGAGTGCGCTGGTGAGCTTCTTGATGTTTTCTCCCTTTCTTCCGACGACGAGGCCGGGACGGCTCGCGAAAATGATGATTTTCTCTCCCAGAGGCGTGCGGACCATCTTCGTGTGGCTGTGGCCGACGTTCTTCAAGGTCGCGGAGACGAATTCGAGGATTTGATGCTCCTTCACGCGTTCCGCGACAAACTTGCGCTCAATCATTTCTTCGCCTCAGGTTTCTTCTGTTGAGCGGGTTTTGTTTCTGCTTTCTTTTCCGTCTTTTTCTCAGCAGCTTTCTTACCGAGCGCGGCGAGCACGATTTCAACGTGCGTTCTCTTAGCCCACCCGCCTGTGCGTCCTTGGCCGCGCGCGGTCGGGCCCTGCTGGGCAGCCGCGTGATGAACGACCAAGTCTGCCGTCGTGAGTCCCTTGAATTGGGCATTCGCTTCCGCGCTCTCGAGGACTTCGAGGACGTGCTTGCTCGC
>DATILO010000012.1:0-5214 GCA_035476335.1 Binatia bacterium
GTTCCAGGCCAGCAGCGCGAGCACCGTTCCGATGATGCCGATGAACAGTCCGAGCAAAATGTCGTTCAGAATCCCTGTGATGCGGCTCAAGCCGAGCGTCACCCACAACCCCATCGCGAAGAGCGTCCCTCCTTCAAAGAGCGCAAGCAACAGCGCCATATCGAGCGGGTGGAGCTTCGTGAGGGGTTTCATGCGAGTTTGTGGAACACCTCGGCGTATCTGCAGTGGTTCGCCCAGCCGGCGAGCATTGCGTTCAAGTGCATGCGGAACCGCATGGGAATCATCAAGGGCAAATTGACTTGGCTCTCGTGCGCGTCGTACGCCTTGAGCTTCAAGGGGAAGGTCTCGGTGACGTCCACGACCAGCTTGGGAACGTTGCGCTTGCGCACCGTGAACGGATTCCAGACTTCGAACGTGTAAACGTCACAGCGGATGTGTTTCTCCTTGATGAGCTGCACGACCATCTTGTGCACCGCTTGGTGGTCGGGGTGCGGGTCATCGATGCTGTGCGTGAAAATCTTGCCGGGATGTTCCTTGTGGATGATGTCGATGAGCTGTTCCTTGACGCGTTCGAATTCGCGCAGGAACCTCCCCTCGCGCAACCCGATGAAAATAAGCCCCTTGCCCTTGAGGATGCGGTCGGACCTCTTCGCTTCCTTCACGCGCGTTTCCACGATGACGCCCGGCTTGAGGTGCGGGTGGCTCATCTCGCCGTACGAGAAGATGACGGTCTTCACCGTCTTGCCTTCCCGGGCGTACTTCGCGAACGTCCCTCCGCCGCCGATGATGTGGTCGTCGTTGTGCGCGCAGAGGAAGAGAATGGTTTCCTTCATGCGTCGAGTGTCGAGAAGGCAGCTTTTAAAGGTTATCGTGCCAAAGGTTTTAAAAGGATACCGAATGGAAATAGAGCGGTGCCCCCATAGCATAGTAGCCATTGCGGCGGTTTTGTAAACCGCAGGTCGCCGGTGCAACTCCGGCTGGGGGCTTCCGGGATGAAGTTGGAATCCCTCAAATTCTATGGATCCAATCTATTCAGAATATCTTGCAACGCGACCAGAGACTCTTCGCACATTTGAGCATCCGGATTGCGTGCGCGCAGCTGGCTCAACACTTCATCGATGGCGTCGTCGACTTCTGTCCAGCGGTTCTTGTCCATAGCCTTCAGATGTGCTTGTGCATCGTCCCAGGCGGTCTCCAAGTCGGCAACGCGCGTTTTCGCCTCACGTAATTGCCCGGCACGGACGAGCGCAAGGGTGTCGGACGTGATGTGCTTGAATGCAGAAAGATCTCCGAGCGGTTTCGTCGCAGACACGGTTGCAACCGCTTGTTGCTGCAATGCTGAAGAGCGTAGAACGTAACCGGAAACGCCTGCAATGAGCAGGATGCCAACGACCACGATCGTCTGCCACAGCCCTCCGTATTCAGGATGGCGGTCCTTCGGCGCGTGCGCATCGCGCTTTGTCACGACGAAATAAGAGACAATCAACAAGATTCCGAGCGTGAAGAATGCCGTCGTGATGGACGTGCCGAAACCGAGTCCGCCATTTGCCGCGGGCTGCGACAAATAATCACCCAGAGAAGCGCCCAGTGGCCGCGTCATGATGTACGCAATCCAGAACGCCAACACCGAGTGCAGTCCGAGTTTCCATCCGATGGTGACGAGAAGAATGACGGCAGCAACAATCAACCCCGTTACAAGATAGCCGAGACCGAGCCCTTCTGCCATCAAGTCACCGGATGCCGTACCCAAAGCGAACGTGAATAAAATCGCGAGCCAATAGAACGTCTCACGCTGCCAAGTTGTAATGGAATGAATCGATAACGTTTTCTCCTTTAGATACCAAAACAGGAATGTCAGTGCCAATAACAGGGTAAACACCAGCGTGCTCAGCTCGAGAGGCACACCAATACTATCCGTCATGATGTCCGTCACGAGCGTACCGAACACGCTAATTAAGACAACGGAAACCCAGTATACCACAGGATGGTATTTCTTGGTTCTGAACTGAACGATGAGCGCAACCAGCAACGCTCCACCCATGACGACCGACGTCCAGACAAGCCCCATGCCGAGATTGACGTTCAGAAAATCGGATGCCGTCTCGCCGACGGTCGTACACAATATCTTGATGATCCAGAAGAACAGCGTGACTTGCGGGACTTTACTCCGCTCAGGTATCTGGGTTTCCATGCAATCAAGCAGCGCCCGGTTGTTTAAAAGAGGCGTAGTGCAATGATAGAACTGACAAACGAAGCTTAATAAATCGTCGTTGGTCTCCGTTTCGTATGAACGTGAAATACTTCGTACCAGTGATGTTGCTGATTCTGCTTTCCATTTCGGTCTACGCGGAGGAAACCTCCGACGTTCCGATCTATGCGGGACTAGACATCTCCGACATCATCGCCATTTGCAGTAGCGTGCTTGCGGCGATCCTGGGCGTGATAAGCATTATCGCTTATCAGCGAGACAGACGAGGCAAACTGCTTTTCTTGACGGTCGCTTTCTTCCTGTTCGCCGCCAAGGGCGTGCTTATTATCGTCAGTGACGTCCTTCTTTGGGAACAGTTCGCGCTTGACGTGATTGCGGGGCTCCTTGATTTCGCCGTGCTGCTCTGTTTTTTTGCGAGCATCATGAAGCGATGAGGTCGTCACGCGATCCGAAAGAGATCCTTGAACTTGATGTGCGGAGGAGGATCTTCGATATCGTCAGAAGCTTCGCAGGTTGTCATCTCCGTGAGATCCAACGTTCGGCCAGGCTCTCGTTTGGCTCTGCGTCCTATCATTTGTCGTATCTCGAGAAACACCATCTCATAAAGGCGGAGAAATATGGCAAGCATGTGCGGTATTTCTCTCAGGACGTGAGCGCGGACGACGGGCAACTGCTTTCCCTATTGCGCCAAAAGAGCGTGAGAAGCATCCTTGTTTTCCTCGTGCTGCATGAGGGCTGCACCCATCAGGAGATTGTCTCCGCTTTAGGGCTTTCAGCATCGACCATAACGTGGCATGTGAAGAAACTGCTGGATGCAAGGATCGTCGCCGTGCGCACGCGGGGTAAATTTAACAGTTATTCGCTTATCGTCCCGAAAGAACGGATCATGACCCTTTTGATAAGTTATAAGGAGAGTTTTCTCGATAAGCTTGTCGACGGGCTCATCGATGCATGGGAACGATAGGTTGTTTCATTTTCCGCCATCTCAGCATCAGCGAAAGTCTTCAGGAAATCAGGTGTAGGAGCCCGCGTGGGGCTTACGTTTCAATCCCGAGAACTTCTCCGGTGTCGACGTCGATGATGACGTCGGTTTCCGGTCCTGAATCAGGTCTGATTTCGACGACGTACGCCGGCCTGTCGAACTTCTTTTCAATCGCAACGTCGGTGACGGTTCCCGGCACGCGTTCGAGCGCGATGCGCTTCGCGTCTTCTTCCGTGATTTTCGTTTGGATTGCAGGCGCGGTGCTCGGTGCTACCAGGGTGGTGACGGTGCCGACGCTCACGAGCGCAGAGGTTTCGCCTTCCTCGCTTTCAAGCACCATCATGCCGACGTCAGGACAATAGACCTTTTCCTCGCTCACGCCGGGCTCGAGCGGTGTCCATTCGCGCGTGCGGACGCAGTGCTGGTAGGTTCCTGCAGGAACGGTAACGGATTCATCCAACACAATCACTTCTGCCATATCCTCGGCAACGCCCGGCGAGTATTCCTGCCGGTACTGCTTCCCGATTTCGGGATGGGCGGGCATGATGATGCCGGGCTGGCCGTTGACGCCTGCTTCCCAGGAGCCTTGGTGTGTCGTTACCTTTCCGTCAACGAGCTCCACGGTGTCTTCGCCGAAGTACCAGACAGTTCCGTCCTTGTCCTGCGCCATCCAGTCCTTCGTATCCTCGCTCAATTCGCCGTTGAGCCAGACTTTGTCCGAAACGACTCGCGTCTCGACGCCATCGATGACTTTCGTTTCATTGGTGACCGCGACTTCGTTGCGCTCGATTCCTTCATCGGTCTTCATTTCAAAGACCCACTTCTTTCCGGGAGTGAGCGCGAGATAGCGGTTCGTGATGTGCGATGAGAAATCTGCAGGATTGATGGAGGGATGATATGCAGTGGAGGTGTTCGCAGCAACGATGGGCGCGGGCTGCACTTGCGTACACGCTGCCAGAAGCAGGAGTGCCAAAAGAAATGCTTGTTTCATGACTCCCTTCAAGCAACTGCTCTATTTAAGATTGCTGGACGTCAGCCCATAAAGCATTTAAACCCTCGGACATCCGATATGAGTGATGGATTCTGATATCATCACGGTCACCGGCCTCACGAAGCGCTTCAATACCTTCACTGCCGTCGACAACATTGCATTCACGGTCAAGCGCAGCGAGGTCTTCGCATTCCTGGGTCCCAACGGCGCAGGAAAAACCACGACCATAAAGATGCTCACCACGCTGCTCCATCCGACGGGCGGAAAGATGCTGCTGGACGGTCACGACCCCGTTACTCAATCAGATGCCGTACGGCGTTCGTTCGGCATCGTGTTCCAGGACCCGAGTCTCGACGACGAGCTCACGGCGTACGAGAACATGGACATTCATGGCATCCTGTACGGCGTTCCGAAAGCGTTGCGCATCAGGCGCACCGAAGAACTCCTGAAGCTCGTCGAGCTCTGGGACCGCAAGGACAGCTATGTCAAGACGTTTTCCGGCGGCATGAAGCGGCGTCTGGAAATCGCGCGTGGGCTCATGCACCATCCAAAAATCATTTTCCTTGACGAGCCGACGCTCGGGCTCGACCCGCAGACGCGCAACAAGCTCTGGGAGCACATGATTGCCTTGAACAAGAAGGAAGGCGTCACCGTGTTCTTCACCACCCACTATATGGCGGAAGCGGAACAAATTGCGCAGAACGTCGCCATCATCGACCACGGCAAAATCATTGCACGCGGCACGCCCTCGGAATTGAAGAAACAGACCAAGACTGCCACCCTTGAGGAGGCATTCCTGAAGCTCACCGGGCACGGCATCCGCGAGGAAGAAGCGGGCAGCATTGATCACCTGCGCATGCAGAAGCGGATGTGGCGGCGATGAACTGGTCGACCGTATACGTATTGTGGATGCGCCAGCTGAAGCGCCATTTTCGCTCGAAATCACGGCTCATCGGCTCGCTCGGCTATCCGGTCCTTATCCTGCTCGCGCTCGGCTTTGGCTTCGGTCCCATCTACGCAAAGGCAGGCGGC
>DATILO010000013.1:0-5750 GCA_035476335.1 Binatia bacterium
GCAATCCTGGCCATCCGCGCGTTCTATCATCCCGGTCCCGCAGGCGAGCGGGCCGAGTATCAGGGCTTCACGTTCGTCAAGCAGGACGGACTTTGGCAGACACAATGGCAGCAGGATAACGTGCAGCTCCTGCTCGGCTTCCACTTCACGCCGCAGGAAACGCTCAACATCACACCCGGCATCGCGCAATCGTGGAATCCGGTCCGTTTCGACCAGCAGCAGGTCGTCATCGCCTTCGACCCCAACAAAGAAGACCAAACCTACATCCAATTGGCAGCCGCCGAGCTCGCGTTCAAGCTCACCTCGCTCGGCTACAACGTCAGCGCGGGCTACACCAAGAATGCATCCGAGGAGTTCCCGCCACGGCCCGTCGTCAGCTGCATGACGAAGAACACGTCCGTCATCATCATCCAGGACCTGAACGTCACGCCTGCCGTCGTGCTCCAGGACACGTGCATCACGCTCTACGGAGACCGCTCGGAACTCGTGCGGGCACTCGACCGGCTCCTCTACACCTTCTACGGCATCCTGCCGCGGCTATGAACGAACATTATTACAGCAAGCGTCCGACTTCGCAGCTGGAGACCAAGCGCATTCACGCGCACCTTCGCGGCGTTGAGTTCACGTTCGAAACCGGCTCCGGCACGTTCTCGAAGAACAAAGTGGACGTCGGAAGTGCGTTGCTCATCGAGGAATTCACCAGCGAGCCCGGCAGCGCGATTCTTGATTTGGGGTGCGGCTATGGGCCCGTCGGCATTGCCCTCAAGAAAACCTGCCACCAATGCACTATTGTGATGACCGATGTCAACGAGCGCGCAGTGAAGCTCGCGAAACAGAACGCGAAGCTGAATGAGGTTGAGGTTGACGTGCGCAAAGGAGACAGCTATGCCGCAATCAACGAACTCTTTGACGCTATCGTACTCAATCCACCCCAAACGGCTGGCCGCGAGCTCTGCAACCGGATGATTGTTGACGGAAAAGAGCGTCTCAAGACCGACGGCTTTTTCTGGCTCGTCGCGCGGCACAACAAGGGCGGCAGCGAGTTTGAAAAGAAACTGAACGAAGTCTTCGGCAATGTTGAGACGATTGCGAAGCAGTCCGGATTTCGGGTGTACCGGTCGAAAAAGACGATTTAGAGTTCTTGCAGTCCGCCCTGGTCCGTGTGCGCCACGAAACGAATGCCCACACCCATCTTCAACAGCGCTGCCAGGAGCGCCATGTGCTCCTTACCCGAGCCGGAAATGAAATTCACGCCGACTTCCGTGCCAAGTTTGCCCTGCAGCGCGTTCTGCAAATCGAGCGTCAATTGGGCAATATCCTTGTTGTCATCAATGGGAATGATGTGCACGTTCTGCTTGAGATTCTGGAATTTGCCCGCAAAGAACTGCGGAGCGATGAGAAACACGTTGTTCCAGCTCGGCGATTCCACGACTTTCATCAACGGCGCCCACGTTCCCTTTCCGCTGCTCAGGCACGCGACCAAGTCTGCCATACCCTTTTCGCGGTTCCGTCGCTATTTAAACTTTTTCGCATACGTTTATATGCGATGAGCCCGTCGGAAAGCCCATGCTTTCCGTGCTGTATTCGTCGGACCAGCTGGACGGCATCTGTGCGGCAGCGTGCATCGCCCGAGGATTGCGCATCAAAGGATTGCCTGCGCGGTTCGGAGGCGTTCTTTCTCCTGATGCTCCCGAAACCGTCAAGGATCTTGCCGACCAGGTGAATGTCGCCTTGTTCATCATCGACTACCCGCCCTAGAGCATCCCGCAGCTCGAGTCGTTTCTCGCAAAGCTCACAAGCAAATGCACGATTGCGTACTGGAGCTTCACGCAGCCGCAAAAACCCGAGACGCTCGCGGTTCTTTCGCAGTTTGTCAAGCGCATCGATTATGCCGAAACGCGCCCGGGGTCCTTTCCGCAGGACAAAGTAAGTTCAACTGAGCTCGCAGCCGCGCGATTCATCCCCGGCGATCCTGTCGGTCGACAACTGAGCGCGCTTGCCGCGGACATCAAATTCTGGCTCCGGCAGGACGAGCGCGCGACGAAACTCGCCGATTTGCTTTCCTCCGGGTTTGACAAGCGCGCCATCATTGATTCGCTGTCAAAAGGCGTGGTGTGGGACGACCGCTTTGAACGGACACGCAACGAGTATCTGGAAAAGAAGGCACGTGCGCTCGATGACGTCATGAAACGCTTGGTCATCAAGGACTATCTTAACCGCAGATTCGCGTTCTCGCTTGCGCCCTCGCTCTTGAGCACGGCAGATGCGTGCCAGCACATCCTGGACAAGCATGATGGAGTGCAAGTCGCCGTTGTTCTGTACAAATCAGGCAAAATCGCATTCCGCAGCCGCGAAGGCGTCGATGTCGACCTCGTAAAACTTGGCAAGCACTTCGGCGGCGGTGGGAGAAAGTACGCGAGCGGGGGACTGTTTGACGCTGCCGAAATCAGCGTTGAGAACTGGGAGAACGTGCTGTACGCGCTGGACAGAAACTTAAAGGATTATTTTCTTGGGTGAGACAGTTCTTGTCGTTGCTTCCCGCTTGAGTGCTTCCCCGGCAGTTTTGTCGTACCGTTGCTAACGACTAAGTAAACGACGCTACCAAACTGCCCTGGGAAGAAGATATGCGACGAGCATTACGCGATACTAACCAGCTTCACTTTGAAGTGCAAACTCTTTCCGGCCAAAGGATGGTTCAAGTCCAGCTTCGCAGAGTCCTTGCCGACTTCCTCGATGCGCGCCATCAGGCGCTGGCCACCTGGCCCTTGCAACGTGAGCAGCATCCCTTTCTTCAGTTCCACATTGGGCGGGAACTTGTCCTTCGGCACCTCGTGGACGAGCTGCGCGTGGTGAGCGCCATAGGCCTGCTCCGCGGCAATATCGAGCTTCTTTTCGTCCCCGACCTTCATTCCCTCAACACCGTTCTCGAATCCGGGAATGACTTCGCCCTTGCCAATCGTGAACGTGATGGGCTCCTTGCCCTCCGAAGAATCAAACTGCGTTCCATCATCAAGCGTGCCGGTATAGTGCAGCGTGACGGTGTCGCCTTTCTTTGCGGATTTGGCAGCCATGCCGGTTTTTCGGTTCGTCACCTTTTATAATCTTTCGCTTCCAGAAACTTTTTATAGTGCACAACATCCTTGGACGCAATGTTCTTGACGCCCCGCGAACTCCTTGATATCGTCGTCATGACGCTCGGAGTGGGCTTCATCTTCATGGACCTGTTCAGCAGCGGACTCAATCTCCACGCAAAACCCGTGCCGGTGCCGCGTCCCAAAAAGTTCGACTGGCACGCGTTCGGATTCGCGTGCCTCGTCACGGCTCCGGCAGTCATCTTCCACGAACTCGCGCACAAGTTCACCGCCATCGGCTTCGGAGCAGATGCCACGTTTCACGCGGCCTACCTGTTCCTGGCGTTGGGCATCGCGCTCAAGCTCATTCGCAGCCCCATCATCTTTTTCGTGCCCGGCTATGTCGCGATTCCCGGAACCCTGGGAGCATATCCCACGGCGCTCACGGCATTCGCGGGACCGGCGCTCAACGGACTCCTCTACCTGCTTGCCATTTTCGTTATCGAAAATGTCCGGATGAACCCTCGCGCGCGCATGTTCTGGCTCCTCACGCGCAGGATCAACGGATTCCTCTTCATCTTCAACCTGCTCCCGATTCCCGGATTCGACGGGTTCACGGTCTTCTCGTCGCTGTTCCACCTGTTCTGAAAACTTCACTACAACAATCCTTAAAAACGTTCAGACCTTTTCGGCAATGTGCACCAGACCAAATTCATCGTGGTTACGGGCGGCGTTCTCTCCGGATTAGGCAAAGGCACCGCGACCGCGTCCATCGGCCGGCTCATCCGCGGCAACCGCAAAATCGTGACGGTCAAGTGCGACGGCTATCTCAACGTCGACCCGGGCACCATGAATCCCATCGAGCATGGCGAAGTCTTCGTGCTCCATGACGGCGGCGAGGTCGACATGGACTTCGGCCATTACGAACGGTTCCTCGACATCAACTGCAAGTTCGGCTGGAATCTCACGAGCGGCAAAATCTTCAACAGCGTCATCCAGCGCGAACGCAAGGGAGACTTCCTCGGCAAGACCATCCAAATCTTTCCCCACGTCGTGAACGAGGTCAAGGCGTGGTGGAAGCGCATCATCGACGAGGAAAAACCCGACGTGATGATGATTGAGATCGGCGGCACGGTGGGAGACATCGAGAACTCCTGGTACATCTGGGCTGCGCAGCAATTGCGCAAAATCGTCGGACCGGAAAACATCTTCTACATCCACCTCACGTACGTTCCGTTCCTCGACAACGTCGGCGAGCTCAAGGCCAAGCCCGCACAGCGCGACATCGCGCTCCTCCGCGAAAAAGGCATCTTCCCCGATGCCGTCATCTGCCGCGCCAAAACCGCGATTCCGCGGAAAATAAAGGACAAGCTCGCCCTCCTCTGCGACATGGAACCTGAGCAGTTCATCAGCGGCAGGGACATCGACAACATTTACGAAATTCCCATCCTGTTCAAGCAGGAAGGAATGCTCAAGCTCATTCAGGACAAGTTCAAGTTTGATGATGCGGAAGGACTTGGCATCTGGGAAACGCTCGTCAACAACCTGCGCACGCCGAAATGCGAGGCGACCATCGCCATTTGCGGCAAGTACACCGAACTGCGCGATAGCTACGCCAGCGTCATCGAAGCGCTGACGCACGCTGGAGCGCACATCGCAGCCAAAGTGCACCTGCGCTGGATTGAAACCACCGACATCGAGGAAGGACGGCTCACGGCAGCTGCCGCGCTCGCGGGAGCAGACGGCGTGCTCGTGCCCGGCGGCTTCGGAGGCCGCGGCGCCGAAGGCAAAATCTCCGTCATCCAGTTCGCGCGCGAAAACAAGATTCCGTACTTGGGCATTTGTTATGGCCTGCAGCTTGCCGTGATTGAATTCGCGCGGAACGTCTGCCGGCTTCCCGATGCCAATACGACTGAAGTCAATCCTGCAACGCAGCATCCCGTGATTGACATCCTCCCGGAACAGCGCGAAGTCTACCTCAAAGGAGGCACGATGCGCCTCGGCGCGAGCAAGAACGACATCAAGCCGGACACGCTCGCGGCAGGACTCTATAATACCTCCTCGTGCTGGGAACGCCACCGGCACCGCTACGAAGTCAACCCGGAATATCATGCGCATCTCGCTGCCGCGGGCATGACCATCAGCGCAACCTCCCAGAACGGCAGGATTGCCGAATTCATCGAGCTTTCCGACCACCCGTTCTTCTTCGCCTCCCAAGCGCACAACGAGCTCACGAGCAGATTGGAACGACCGAACCCGGCGTTTGCGGGCTTTGTCCGTGCCTGTTGTAAGCTGCCGCCGGTAACCAATGAGGCACTCGCAGAGCGCGGACTTGCACCCTAGCACGTGCTTCCCCGGCAGCTTTGAGTCGTCGTATTCTCAGAAATCGATTACGCACGAACGACAAAACTGCCTGGGCAGCACTACGCAGAACGCGCACTTCCCTACGCTCAACCCTAATCTTTATATATCAACCCTCAGCCCACGACGGCTATGGGAATCTGGCAGTCCATCAAGCACTTCTACGAGACGAAGTACAAGGCATTGATGCTCATCACGCTCCTCCTCATCCCGGCCTCGTTCGGCGTGATGCTCGTGAGCAAGGTGCGCACCGGTGACTACTTCCAGAAGGGCATCTCGCTCAAGGGCGGAGAAAGCTATCTCATTCCCGTTGACCAT
>DATILO010000014.1:0-4620 GCA_035476335.1 Binatia bacterium
CTTGGTTTCTGCCCGCAAAATCATTTACACGGACCCGGCCATTGCCGTAAAGTTCGTCAAACAAACCGGTTGCGACTCGCTCGCGATTGCCATCGGAACTTCACACGGCGCGTACAAGTTCTCAGGAGCGGCAAAGCTCGACATCGGCCGCTTGCAAGTCATCCGCGAACTTATCGACATTCCGCTCGTGCTCCACGGCGCGTCATCCGTGCCTGACTGGCTGCTCGCAAAGGCAAAACAGTACGGCGCATCGCTCGCAAACGCCGAAGGCGTGCCCGAAGACCAGCTCAAGCGCGCCATCACGCACGGCATCTGCAAAATCAACACGGACACGGACTTGCGGCTCGCATTCGACGCGGGAGTGCGGGAATTCCTCGCGAAGAACAGTTCTGACTTCGACCCGCGGCACATCATCGGCGCAGGACGGGATTCCATCCAGAAAGTTGTCGAGCACCGCATGGTCTTGTTTGGGAGCGTCGGAAAGGCATGATGCTGCCTGAATACGTCTTTCTCCTGCACGCCATCACCACGTTCATGTGGTTCGGCATCACGTGGTTTGTCCAATTCGTGCACTATCCGCTGTTGCGGCTCGGAAATCCCTTTCCGCTGGAACACTATCGCCGCATCATGCCCTGGGCAGGATTCCTGCTCACGCTGGAACTCGTCACGGGTATTGCGCTGCTCTTCATCCGTCCTGCGCGGATTCCTCTCGCGCCCATTGTCGTCGGGCTGGTGCTTCTCGCCATCATCTGGATGCTCACGTGGGGCATCTGCGTTCCGTGCCACCTGCGATTATGCAAGAAGCGCGACGATGACGCGTACAACACCCTCTTGCGCATGCATTTTCTGCGTTCAGTATTGTGGAGCACGCGTGCAATCATCATTGCGCTGATGTTCACGCAGTTGTTATAGAATTCGCTTGGCTTCGACTTCTTTCCAGCGCAAGAACGTCGTTGATTCGAGATTCAACCCGACGCGGTCTGCCGTGACGAGCAGGACGCGCATCACTTCTCTCGTTCCCTTGCGAAGCTCGTCGCCGATGGCGTAACTCTCCATGTGGTCGTGCGAGTCGAGCGCCTTGGCAATGATGCTCTGCGCGATTGCAAAGTCGTAGAGCAAGTCTTCCGTCGCTTTGCGCAGGGGAAATTGTTCCTGGACCATGCGCTCCTTCGGCTCCTCGAATTCGATGTTCAATGCATCGGAAGCTGCGAGCGTGATGATGAATGCGTCGGTGAGAATTTTCTTGAGCGTTTCGCGCCACGCCAGTTCATCCGGCTGCTGTTTCAACAGGGCGGCAATCCTGCCGAGATACTTCGCGTAATGGTAGCAGTAATGCGCAACGCGGTGGTTGACTTCACCGCCGTAGATGTCCGGATGGAACCGCACGTCGTGCTCGCGCTGACGCGTCTGCATGCGGTACAGGTTCATCGTGGTATTCATGTTTCCCCCGCAATCACGACGAGAACCGCGCTTTAAATGCTTTTCGCGACTCAAAGCGTGGTGAATCGTATCACCCGTCAGTTTTATAAGTTCCCGCAGTTCCTATGCTCGCTATGGGGCGGATTGAAGCAATCGTTTTTGACGTCGACAACACCTTGGTCGACTACTACACCATGAAGATGGCGTGCGTTGACGCCGCGCTCGACAAAATGATTGCGCGCGGGCTTCCAGTCACTGACAAACGCGAGGCCTCGCAGATTGTCGATGACGTTTTCAGGAATTTTACGTGGGAAGACCAGAAGCTCTTCTGGCACGTCGCACAATATGCGGGCGTCACGAACGACGTGACGCTCGAGCGGTTCGCGCAGCTCGGCAAGACGACCTATCGCAGACGGCAGCGCGACTTTCTCAAGCCGTATGAAGGCGTCATCGAGACGCTCACGCTCCTGCGCGAACAAAAGATTGACTTCGCCATCCTTTCCGACGCGCCGCGGCTCAAGGTCTTCGACCGGCTCTGCGACGCCGACTTGGAACACTACTTCGAGGACCGCGTCATCGGCGGTGATGATAATACGGAATTCCGGAAGCCCTCGCCGACGGCGTTCACCCGCGTCCTGCGCATGCTGAACCGAACCTCGCCGCAGGGCGTGCTCATGGTCGGCGACCAACCCGTGCGCGACATCATCGGCGGCAAACAGTACGGCTTCGTGACGGCGTGGGCAAAGTACGGGTACATCCACAAGACGGATGAAGCGGAGAACGGCGTCAAGACGCGCGCCGATTACGTGCTTGAGCAGTTTTCTGATTTGGCGGCGATTGTCAAGACATAGTTTTTTATAATCGGTATGCGGGGCACCCGGCATGGATTATCGTGTCGTGCTTGGTGTTCTTGCCGTTTTTGTTTCGCTCGTTGGATACGTTCCTTATTTCAGGAACATTCTTTCGGGCAAGACAAAACCGCATGCATTCTCGTGGTTCGTGTGGGCAGTGATTAGCGGCATCGCCTTTGGTATTCAGTACACGGAAGGGGCAGGTCCTGGCGCGTGGGCTGCCGGATTCACCGCGTTGATTTGCGTTGTTGTCTTCCTCTGTGCATTCCGCAACAAGAACCGTTTCCCGGCCACTGATTGGGTTGCGTTAATCGTGGCCTTAGTCGCGCTCGTACTCTGGCTCGTCGCCAAGCAACCGCTTGTTTCAGCAATCCTTGTCAGCGCCACTGATGCGCTTGCATTTGTTCCAACCTATCGCAAAGGATTCCAGCGTCCTTATGAAGATACACCAGTGACGTTCGGTCTCAACGGACTTAAGTTTTTCCTGAGTCTTTTCGCATTGCAGACGGTCTCAATCACCACGTGGATTTATCCTGCCTCGCTCGTTATCACCAATTGGGCATTCGTCATCATGATGTATGTGCGCAGAAGTCAGATTCGTACTACCCATATGTAAACGCAAACGCCTGCAATCCATCGGATTTCGTCACGAGCTTGAGTTCGTGTTCGCCCGCGTCATTCGATTTCACCAATCGGTACATTCTCGGACTGTCAATCGTCACGGTGCCTTTCGCGTCGACGTCCTCGCCGCGAAAGTCCTTCGGAATCGGCTTGCCGTCGAGCAAGACGACGAGCGTGCACGACTTTTTCTTCGGTGCCATCACGAGATTGACTTCCTTTGCCGTATATTTCTGGAGGATGTATCCTTCCTCGCCGTCAGCATGCTCGATAAACTCAGGCATCTGCTCCCAATCGCCTGACAGGTACACCACATCCGGGTCGTGTTCCTCGTTGCGGTCGATGTGGCGGTGGCAGCTGCCCTTCAGACACACTGATGCCGAGCCAAATCCTTCCGAGCGTGCACTGCCGAGATAGGTTTCGCGCGTTGTCCTCAATCGCGCAAGAAATCCGGGCTTTTCCTCTTTTTCGGACTTCATCGGCGGCAGCTTCGCTCCGAGTTTCTCTAACTCAGTGCGGATGTGCCACTCAATATCGTCATACCCTCCTTCGCCGATGTGGTCCCACACGATTTCGCCGTTGCCGTTCAGCAAATATTGCCGCGGCCAGTAGGAATTGCCGTACGCATTCCAGATTTGCCAGTCGCTGTCAACCGCGACCGGGTACGCGATGCCGAAGTCCTTCACGGCGTTCTTGACATTCTCGAGCTTTTTCTCGAAGTCAAACTCGGGCGTGTGCACGCCGATAATGATGAGCCCGTGCTTTTGATATTTCTCGTACGTCGCGACGAGGTGCGGCAATGTGCGCACGCAGTTCACGCACGAATACGTCCAGAAGTCAACGAGAACGACCTTGCCTTCCACGTCCTTGAGTTTCAGCGGCTTCGTGTTTATCCACGCAACAACGCCCGTGAACTCCGGTGCAAATGCCATCCATCACCTCAAACGCACCTGAGAGAGGACGGTATTTATGCGTTCCGGTGGAGTAAAGATGAGCGTGAGTAGGATGGAGTTCCGCATTAGATCATCGCGTACGAACGACAAAACTGCAGGGGCGAGCAACGACGTGCAGCGCGGGACCCTTCGCAACCATTAAAAAGTACGCAATCATCACAAGGATATGCGCGCATACGTGCTTGCACTCATCCTGTTGCTCACGGCGTGCGCGCCGCTCGGGAGACAGTACGAGGTTCCCATGGACAAGCTCACCACCGCAGACGGACAGGCCATCGCGTTCACGTACACGGCAGCAAAGCCCGGCTCTCCAGGAGCGATTCTGCTGCACCAGTTCCGCAGGGACCGGCATGATTATGACTCGTTTGCACCGCAACTCCAAAAGGCGGGCTACAACGTCATCGCGATTGACGTCCGAGGACATGGACAGAGTTCGGGCAGCGCGCAGAACGAAGCCGACTTCCAGAACATTCCTTTGGACATCGCTGCCGCCAAGAACTTCCTTGCAAAGAAAGGCGCGGACACCAAGCATCTGTTGCTCATCGGCGCGAGCTTCACCGCAAACTCCATCATCAACGACGCCGCAACCGACAAGGACGTCGTTGCCGTCATCGCAATCTCTCCCGGCATGGACTTCAAGGGCATCAAGCCCGAGCAAGGCATCCGTGATGTTCCCGCGACGCTGCTTATCGCTGCCGAAGATGATCCGTACTCTGCGTCGAGCGTCCGCAAGCTCGCGGAACTCAATCCCGCGGTCTCGACGAAAATCTATCCCCGCG
>DATILO010000015.1:0-3792 GCA_035476335.1 Binatia bacterium
CGGAACGGGTGGTACATGATGATATGACTGCCGGCCTGATGGTCAAGCGCATACCCGATGCGTCCCAAGGCCTTGACGGCTTGAAATCCTGAAATACGTGGCAATTTCACCTCAGCCGCAAGACAAGTAGCCTTCAAATGCATTTCGTGGAGAAATCCGGAAACTTTCCGGAAATCTTATATGTTCTTCCGGAATTTCGGAAGCAATGCATAAATTGCTCGTGCTTGCAATCCTTATGATGCTCGCGGGTTGCTCAACGCCCATGAACACCGTCATCCTGGAAACGAACAAGGGAACCATCACCATCCAGCTGTACGACGCAATGCCCGTCACGACCGGCAACTTCAAGGAGCTTGTCTCGAAAGGATTCTATGACGGGCTCACGTTCCACCGCGTCATCCCCGGATTCATGATTCAAGGCGGAGACCCGAACGGCGACGGCACCGGCGGCCCTGGCTACGAAATCAAGGACGAGCTTCCCGCGGGAAACAGCAACAGCCGCGGCACGATTGCGATGGCGAACGCAGGTCCCAACACCGGAGGAAGCCAGTTCTTCATCAACGTCAACGACAACCATTTCCTCGACACGAAGCATCCGGTGTTCGGCAAGGTCGTCACGGGCATGGCGATTGTGGACGCGATTTCCAACGTCCCGCACGACGCCGAGGACAAGCCGATTGACGCGGTCGTGATTACGAAGGCACGGCTTGTTGCGTCGAAGAGCTACGGGCCGTGATACACAAAGGATTAAAAGCCGTTTTTCTCAACAACCTATCGTGACCATCACGTTTCATGCTGCAGGAAACCGGGGACGCACGAAGCTTGACTGGCTCGACAGCAAGCACAGCTTCAGCTTCAACGACTTCTACGACCAGGCACGGATGGGCTTTGGTGCGCTTCGCGTCTTGAACGAGGACGTGATTGCGCCCGGCAAGGGTTTTGGCACGCATCCGCACCAGGACATGGAAATCGTGACCATTGTCTTGGAAGGAGCGCTTCGGCATGAGGACAGCATGGGCAACGAGGGCGTCATTCCGTACGACACCGTGCAGAGAATGACTGCCGGCACGGGCGTGCGGCATTCCGAGATGAACGACTCGAAGTCAAAACCCGTTCACCTGTTGCAGATTTGGATTGAGCCGAACCGCAAGGGGCTGCCCCCCGGTTACGAACAGAAAAGCTTTGCGTGGATGCGCAACCGGTTCGTCCCGATTGTTTCTTTTACGAAAGACCAGACGTCCGTGTACCTGCACCAGGACGCAACGATGCACGCCGGGAGATTGGACGCAGGATTTGAAACGGCCTTTACCGCGGATGCCGACAAAGGCGTCTACGTATTCCTCATTCACGGGCATGTGCGCGTCGAGGACACGGTGTTGAGCACCGGCGACGCGGTCGCCATCACCGAGATGGACCACATTCCGGTGACCGCGCTGAAGAACTCTGACGTGCTCATCATCCAAGTGCCCTTAGCTCAACAATAACCAAATAAATCAGGGCTCAACTTGAGCGCCCATGCGGCGCCTATCTCAGATTCGTATTGAGAAAACCATTCCGATGTGGTGTGTTGCAGTTGGGTTGGCGTTTGTGCTGAGTTTGACTTAATACACCGGCGCCTGCTCGTTCCCGTTTCTGTTCTCGTACCGCGCAAGAACATACAACAATGAGGACAAGCGATTCAAGTAACGCACGAGTTCCGCGTTCACCAACTTCTGTTCCTGCAGCGCAACGACGGAGCGCTCGGCTCGGCGGCAGACGGCGCGCGCCAGGTGCAAAAACGAAGCCGACTTGGTGCCGTTCGGGAGCAGGAACGTCGTCTGCGGCGCGAGCTTGTCCGCGAAGAAGAGGATGCCTTTCTCCAAATCATCAACGTGCTCGGGCTTGACCGCAACCTGTGCCGTGCCCGCGAGCTCGGCTCCGACCGTGAAGAGCGTGTTTTGCGCCTTGAGCAGGAGACTCCGCACCGCGACGTCCTCGCAATGCGCCAGCGCAACACCCAGAGCCGCATTCGTCTCGTCAACGTCGCCGATGGCCGTGATGCGCGCGTCCGTCTTCCGCAAACGCTGCCCGACGACTCCCGTATCGCCCTTGTCGCCGGACTTGGTGTAGTAGTGCGTCACGGAAGAATCATGCACCACCGTGCATAAAAAGGTTCCTAAATCTGCATGGCAAGCTGGAACTTCATGATGTCGACCGCGAGGTCGCCGATCTGGCGCAAGTGGTTGAGCGCAATCAGGTCATCGCGCTTCTTGGCTTTCGGGAAGTGGTCCTTCAGTTCGTTCCGGATGTCGTCGCGCTCCTGCTTCAGCGCGCTTGCTTTCGCAAGCGAGTAATTGTAGTACATGTCGTAGAATCCCCGCACGAGCTTCGCAATTCGTGCGGCGAACTGGATGGTTTTCGCGTCAACGGTCTCGACCTCGCGATAGAGCCGCGCGTATTCGTCGCCCAGCTGCTCGAGGAAGTTCAGGAGCGCATAGAGATGCATGGCTTTCTGCACGTCATTGACGCCTTGCTTGTTGAGGACGCGCAGCGAGAACAGCACGAGCGAGTTCACCTGCAAGTCCTGCATACGGAGCACAGTGAGGTCCTTCTTTTCGCGGAACGCAATGACGCCTTCCTCGGCCATCGAGACGAGGAGCAGGAAGATGCGCCGGAGAATCTGGTCGAAGTTCTCGTTCGCGGTGTGCGCGAGCTCCTTAAGCACGACTTTATTGCCCGCGTGCTCGACGACCTCGAACCCGACGAGGTTCTTGACGCCGTCCACAATCGTCCGGTACTGTTCGGGCGTCTTGTACTGGAGCACGAACTCGTCGTCGCCGCGCGTGTAGAGCGTCGAGAGGACGCCGTTGATGATGCCGCGCTTGCACATGCTGACGTCAAGCTCGGTGCGCTTGCCGTGTTTTGCTCCCAGCGACGCTCCGATGACGAGCTGCAGTCCCTTTTGCTCGACCGCAAGCTCGTCGCCTGCATGCAATCCGAGCTGGTGCACCCACGCGGAAGGGAGACTCATCGTGAGCGTGCCTTTTCCCTG
Organism: Binatia bacterium; assembly: GCA_035476335.1. Taxonomy (GTDB): domain Archaea; phylum Nanobdellota; class Nanobdellia; order Woesearchaeales; family ARS49; genus DSQK01. The sequence continues at coordinate 3,032 of DATILO010000015.1, forward strand.
ACGAATAATCTTTCTCTTTTCCATCCCCAAGCACCGCAGCGGTTTCTAAGTATATTAATATTCCTGAATATATTCCCTAGCGATAAAGAATATTTTTCCTGCAGCGCTCACGACGGTTGAGGTGAGCACATGGAGACCATCGACACCATCATCTGGGACCTGGGTAACGTCCTTCAGGGCGAGGGGCCGCGGGACATTTTCAAGACCATCGGCGCCGCCCAGCGCGAGTATGACGCGTGGCAGCAGTACAAAATCGGGGCGTTCGTCGAGCGCGAATACTACCGCGACATCCTCCGCGGCTCTGATTTTGAAGGACGCGAGGACGAATTTGCCACCACGCTACGCACGCTGCAGGCGATTTCCGCTCCCGGCCCTGCGCTGCCGCTGCTCGAGCCGTTGCACAAGAACGGCTACCAGATGGCCATCCTCAGCAACCACGTGACGGAATGGGCGCGCCCCGCAATTGCGCACCTCGGGATTGAGCCCTACTTCAAAGCCATCATCATCTCGTCTGAAGTCCAGCGCGCAAAGCCCGACCTGGAAATCTATTCGCTCGCGCTGCGTCGGATGGGAAGAATGCTCGAGCCGTACCGCTGCGTCTTCATCGACGACAAGGAAAAGAACGTGCGCGCGGCCGAACACGCAGGACTACACGCCATCCAAATGACGACGCTTGAGGAACTCCAGCGCGACTTCGATGCATTAGGGGTGCGGTATGCATGAAGCGGAAATAATCAAGGCATCAGCTTCTTCACAAAAAC
>DATILO010000016.1:0-8674 GCA_035476335.1 Binatia bacterium
ACCGTCAAGGAATACTTCTGCAAGTTCTGCAGCAAGGTCATCGCAACACCCCAATGCCCCATGCACGGCAAGGCGCTTCCGTACCAGCTCCAGAGCATTGATGTGCGCCGCATCTTTTTCTCCACGCTCAAACTGCTCAACATGGACACGTATCCTGACCTCATCAAGGGCGTGCGCGGCACCAGCAACGAAAGCCACTTCGCCGAGCACCCCGCAAAGAGCATCCTTCGCGCAAAACACGACCTCTACGTCAACAAGGACGGCACCATCCGCTATGACTGCAGCGAACTGACGCTCACCCACTTCAAACCATTCGAGATTCGGACACCGGTCACGAAACTCGTCGAACTCGGTTACACGCATGACATTCACGGCAAACCGCTTGAACGTGACGACCAAATCCTTGAGATCAAACCCCAGGACGTCGTGCTACCCTCTTGTCCTGAGGGCCCTGAAGATGACGAGCCGGCAGATGCAATCATGTATCGCACCGCCCAGTTCATCGACGAGCTTCTCGTCAAGTTCTATAAGCTCCCGCCCTATTACTGCCTCGCGACGCCCGATGACCTCGTGGGGCACTGCATCGTCGGGCTTGCGCCCCACACGAGCGCAGGCATGCTGGGCAGAATCATCGGGTTCTCAAAGACACAAGGGTTTCTCGCGCACCCCTATTATCATCAGGCATGTCGTCGTGACTGCGATGGCGACGAACTCGGCTTCATGCTCCTGCTCGATGGGTTTCTGAACTTCTCCAAGAGCTTCCTGCCCAACTCGCGCGGAAGCACGATGGACGCTCCCCTCGTGCTCACGAACATGCTTATTCCCACCGAAGTGGACGACCAAGCATTTGACGTAGGCATTGCGTGGAGCTATCCGACAGAACTCTATGAAGCAGCGCTTGCGTACAAAATGCCTGCAGAAGTCAAGATTGGCCAAATCAAGCACGTCTTGAACACCCCTGCACAGTACGAAGGCATGGGATTCACCCATGATACGGAAGACACCAACGCAGGCGTGCTCTGCAGTGCCTACAAGACGCTTCCCAGCATGGAAGAAAAACTTCGCGGCCAAATGATCCTCGCGGAAAAGATCCGCGCCGTTGACACGGCGGATGTTGCCAAGCTCGTCATCGAAAAGCACTTCATCCGCGACACGAAAGGCAACCTGCGCAAGTTCAGCATGCAGGAATTCCGCTGCGTGAACTGCAACGAAAAGTTCCGGCGCCCGCCGCTCATCGGCAAGTGCACGCACTGCCAGGGCAAGCTCCTGTTTACCATCACCGAAGGAAGCGTGGTCAAGTATTTGGGGCCCACCATAAGTCTCGTCGACAAATACGACCTCGGCCCCTATCTCAAGCAGAGCGTCGAAATCCTCCAGCGCCGCATCGAAAGCGTGTTCGGCAAAGACAAGGAAAAACAGATGGGGCTCGGACAGTGGTTCGCTGCGCCCGTGAAGGCATCCACGTGAAACTCGTTCGTGACCGCATTCCCGACCTCATCAAGCAGAAAGGTGAGCTGCCCGTGACGCACGTCGCCACTGATGCTGAATTCCGGCACGCACTTGCCGAAAAACTCCTTGAGGAATCACGTGAATTCCACACCAATCCCTCTGCAGAAGAGCTCGCGGACGTGCTGGAAGTCGCATACGCCCTTGCCGCATTTCACGGAGGCAAGGATGCGGTGGAAGCGACTCGCGCCAAGAAAGCCGACGAGCGCGGTGGATTTTCGAAGAAACTCATTCTGCACTAGTCGTGCACAATCACGGCCTGCGCGTGCGGGATGCCGTGCACTTTCTTGACGATTGCGGCATCGATGACTCCCTCGTGAATGCCGAGCTTGATACTTTTTTCACCGATGAGGTTGACGTGGTCGGCGTTGCGCATCAAATCACCTGCTTCAGCATCATCGCATTCCTCTCCCTTGAAAAAGTCATGGGTTGCCTCAAGTTGCGCAGGACCTTCCTCGAATTTTTTGCCGAGCAATTCGGCATCACAAACCGCTGCGAGAATCTTGCCGTCTTTCTTGTGAATCTTGACGAGAACCATTAAATCTTGCTCTTGACCGGGCGCCGTTCACCGCACACGCTGCACACGAGCACGTGGAAGCCGCCTTCCTTCTTGATGTCCGTGTCGGGCTTGCCGCACTTCTGGCAGAACACGAACTCATCCGCGTACTGGCGGATTTTATCATTGATGCGCGAGGCCTGCATCTTTGCGCCGAGGACGAACAGCGAGCCCCGCATCTGGCCGGGCGTGGCGAGTTCCTTGAGGAGATACTTCACGAGCTGTTCAATGGGGCGTCGAATGGCTTGCGCGATTTGGGGAAGGTTGCTGATGACCGTCTTCGCTCCCTCAATGCGGCCGATGACCTTCGGCAGCTCAAAGCGTTCCTTCACCAGCACGCTTTCCGGCATTTTGCTCCGGGCGCGCGCCAGCAATGCATCGTAGTCCATACCGACGATAATCCCCGAGACGCTTTATAAAACTTCCCTCTCACCCGAAACTATTTAAATAGCCGTCTGCTCACTCCCGGTATGGTTCTTGAGGCCCTCACCAACCCGCTCCGCGCGGAAGCGCGACCCTGGACCACGTTTTTTTGGGGGTTCATCTACGCAACAGCTGCCGTTTTTCTCAGCTTGTGGATTTTTGCGCAGTACGCAAGTCTCGTGATGGTCTTTCTCGCCTCGCTCGCGGCCATCCCGCTCTTCTACAATACCACGCGCATTGAAGAGGAGAAAGACCTCCAGCTTGATTCCGAAACCGCACGGCTCAACGAACACCGAAAGGCATTCGAGTTTTTGATGTTCCTCTTCATCGGCATGGTGGCCGCATTCACCCTGTGGTATCTTGTCCTGCCCGCCAGCACGGTGCAATCGCTGTTCAACGTCCAATCCGCGACCATCACTGGACTCCAGCAGCACGTCATCGCGAACGTCGCGCGCGGAGGATTGTTCAGCAAGATTTTCCTCAACAACATGAAAGTGCTTGTCTTTTGCATTCTGTTCTCATTCATTTACGGCATGGGTGCCTTGTTCATCCTCACCTGGAATGCGAGCGTCATTGCAGTTGCCGCGGGAAACTTCATCCGTGCGCAGCTTGCGTCCGTGGCCGGCACGCTTGGGTTGGGGACCATCTCCTCGTATTTTTACATCGTGAGCCTCAGCTTCGTGCGCTACTTCATCCACGGCATTCCTGAAATCCTCGCCTACTTCATTGGCGGGCTTGCCGGCGGCATCATTTCCATTGCCATCGTCAAGCACGATTTTGGCACGAAGAAATTCGAGAAAATCGTCCTGGATGCGGCAGACCTGACGTTGCTGGCGATTGGCCTGCTCATCATCGCGGCCATCATTGAAGTCTACATCACGCCCGTGCTTTTCTGAATCCTATTCGAGAACCTTGAGCTTTCCCGGACTGACCTCGAAAATCTCTCCACGGACGAGCAATCGCTCCAAATCCTCCTGCGAACAGCGCGTTTGGGCGAGCACCGATTCCGTATCTGCCCCCGTGCCCTTGTCAAGCGCGCGAATGGACTGGAGAATCGGAGAGCCCGTGCGCACGGGTTCTTCCTCTGCGGGGCGGGGTTCGAGTCGTGGTGCGGGCAGCAGTGAGCGTTTTGCGAGCTCACGCTTCCGGACTTCAAGCCAGGCAGGATTGTCAAGCGTTCTGACACACTCGGGAACGAGAAAACGGGTGTCATTGAACTTGCGCGGACGCCCGATAATCATCACCGGGCTGCCGAGCATCGCTTGCCGAAGGCCAGGAACCGGCTCAAACGCGCGTATGGCGAGCCGGTCCGTGCCGTCATCAATGAGCAAGCTTGGCGTTTCGCCCTCGCTCACGTCCACGACGATGCCCATGACGTTCGCCCGTGCGGCGGGAGTGCCGTCGCTGAGCATGACCGTGCTCGGCTCGTTCCCCTGTTCCATCCACGTGCCCGTCAGCAATTCCGCGATACGCGCTTTCACTGCAACGAGCGGTTTCTGTGCCATCCCCTCTCGATTTAGTGCGGGTTTTGTTTATAAGATTTTAGCTCGTGCACACCAGATACTTTTAAATAGTGCCCGGAACAGGTAACCGGCATGGTTCCGCGAGAGGTGATTGCCTATGTGCAGCGGCTGCGCGACAATGGCTATTCTGCGCAGGCCATCCGGCAAAATCTCGTTTCCTCAGGGTATACCTCTCAGGAAGCCGACCAAGCATTGCTCGCCGTCTTTCGTCCTGCAGTCACGCAGCAAAGGAATTGGAAACCGCTCGCCGCCGGCGGCATCGCTGGCGTTCTCGTTATCGTGCTCCTTGCCGTCCTCTTTATTCCTTCGAGCCCTGCATTCTCGGTGACGACGCGACCCGCTTCTGTCGAGGCACGCGCGGGGAGCACCCTTTCCTTTTCCGAACAATTTGTTTTTGAAAAGCCGCTTGACGGCGAACTCACGCTCACGCATGAGCTGGTAGCGCCCGCGACGGGTAATTTGCTCACGTCAGTCGACCAGCAAGCACCGGTTGCGCCCACCGTCACCTCGAAGCTCGCACTTCCTGACGACCTGCAACCGGGAAGGTATATCGTGCACACGCTCGTGACTGCAGAGGGCCATACTGCCGAGTCGAGTTTCTCCTTCAAGGTACTGCCCGCACTCTCGGCAACAACGCCGAGTGTGACTCCCGAAACGACGGAAACGCCCACGATCGAGCCGACCACGTCGCAGGAATGCAACGACTTTGACCCCTGCACGGACGATACGTTCAAAGAGGGAACATGCGTCTTCGAAACACTGCCAGTTTGCTGCGGCGACTACGTCTGCAATTCACAGCTCAGCGAAACGAGCGCAACGTGCCCGCGTGACTGTGCTGCACAGCCCGAAGCCAAGAGTACGGCGGACATTCTTGCCGAAGCCGAGCAAACCGCGGCCAATGACGCTGCCCGCGCAGAGCTCCTCTGCAGCACGCTTGCGCAGACGTCCGATGCGGATCAATGCTACGATTCCGTTGCACGCATTTCATCGCACTCCAGCACGTGCAGCAAAATCGTCGACAGCAAGACCAAGGACAGCTGTTATCTCTACTTTGCGATTAACAAGGACGAATTCACCGTCTGCACGAGCATCACCGACCCGAACCTCCAATCCTCGTGCTATTCCTTCAAGAACCTGAAAGAAATCCAGCCGCCGGCATAGTTTTATATTCACCGCCTCGCTTTCTCCGTCATGCTCGAAGGGAAGGTTCGCACGCTACTCAACCAGCTCGTTGCAGTTCCCTTCGGCGAGCGCGATGTGATTGCAGAGCTCAAGCACCTTCCGCGCACGGGAAAAGCGTGCCGCATTGACAACTATCAACTCAAGCTTCCCAAGCGTTCGCTCTACGACCACGTACTCTCCCTTGCCGTGCAAGCTGACATCCTTGCACCCTATGCGCCCTTTCGTGGAGATACTGATGCGCTGGCGCGCGCCATCTGTTTTCATGATCTCCCGGAAGTGCTTACCGGAGACGTTCCTGACTTCACCAGTCAGAAACTGGCAAAAACAAGCTACAAGTCACCCGAACGCAAGGCCGCGGATGAACGCCGTGCCGTGAAACTTATTGCACAGATGCTTCCCGGCTCCTTGGCAAAAGACTATCGGAACACCCAGATGTGGCTTGCCGACAGAAATGATGACACGCATTATTTCCGCATGCTTGACAAAACCGACCCGATTCTCGGCGTCTGGCGCTATCTCTATTCGTACGGGAAAGACATCGCTCCGACGGCGTTTTGCGAGGCCATGCACGACTTTTTCACGAATCCCGCCATCGCCACCTACTGCGCCGGAGAGGTCAAGAAACTTATCACGTTCTTACAGAATGTCGAGCACGCAAAAGAGTACCATCGCTATGGCATTTCTGTGCTGGAGAACTATCCCGGCCAGCTTTTCCTTGGGGACCTGAAGCGATTGGTGGAGCGAGAACTGTACACGGTTCCTAGCGCAAACCATGCTGCTGAGCTTCGCGCAGCGTCCATTCGTACAACTCCTGAATGACAGGATGCACCTGCATGTAGGAATCTTTCTTCTTTCGAATCTGCGCCAACGTGATTCCATGCTTGCGCCACGACTTGCCGCCATTGTAGGTGTTTTGCAGAATGGGATGGAGCTTGTCTAACGCCTGCACGATTTTTGCCTCAGGCGTTTCATTTGCCTCAAATTCAATCCAGAGCGCGTGTAAATCCGTTCCTGGCATCTTTCCAAAAAGCTTTTCGGCCGCGGCAGCTTCCCGCTCTTTTTTGCCTTCACGCCCCTTTTCGTCATAGGTGAACACGTCGCCGCAATACAGTTCTGGCAAGTCATGCACCAACGCCATTTTCAACGCGCGATGCAGGTCAATGCCCGTCAAATGCGGCTGGAGCGCAAGCAACATCATGGCGAGCTGCCACGAATGCTCAGCGTCGCTCTCCTGACGTCCTTCTTCTGTCCAAATCTGGCGCAGCACCGCAGTATATTTGTCCATCTCACGCAAGAACGCAAAGAGTGTCTGCGCATGAGCGACCGTTTCCGTCTTCATCACAGCCTCTGGATGAATCCCGGCTTCGGCTCGAAGATGTCGCCGCCGCGCTTGAGCTTCTGGATGATTTCCTCGACGTCGCCGTCAGAAATGTTCTTTTCTCCCGCATGACGCATCAGGTCACGCATATCAACGGGCTTCGCGACCTTCTCGAGCTCGGTGAGCAATTCCTTGATAATGATCATCTTGTTGCGCGCGCTCGCAGGCGTGTCCGTCGCGATACGGTCGATGTCGAACGTGCCCGTTTCCTCGTCCATCGCCACGAGACTGAGGCAGTGGTGGAGGAGTTCGACGGCCTTTTTGGCATTCTTCTTCGTCACCTTGTCAGAAAGATGAAGCCGCGCATGCGCTTCTGCCAGGCGTACGAGCGCTTCGAGTTGTCGCGCCGAGATGGGAACGGACTTGATGACGCCTTCCTTGCTTCCCGACGAACGCATCTGGATGTAGTAGTCCTTCAACTCTTCAATAGCCCCTTCGGTGAGCTTCGGGAACACGTTCTGGCGCGCATACGCGATGTACTTGCGCAGGAGAGGCGTCTTGATTTCGGACTCCGTAATGAGGTCCTTGTGCAGCATGAGCACGAACTTTGCCATCTTCTCGTCCTTGTTCGCATCAGGCAAGTCCTTGATGGGGAAGATGAGGTCGAAACGGTTGATGAGCGTCGGAGGCATGTCGATCTGCTTCGCAATCGTGTCAAAGGGGTCGAACCTGCCGAACTTCGGGTTGGCCGCGGCGAGCACGGTCGTCTGCGCGTGCAGGGTTGCCTGAATGTTCGCCTTGCTGATGGTGATGGTCTGGCCTTCCAGCGCTTCGTGCATGGCCGCAGTGTCGTCCTTGTCCATCTTGTCCATTTCGTCAATGCAACAGATGCCCTTGTTCGCGAGCACGAGCGCTCCTGCCTCGAGACTCCATCCGCCAATGAAATCATCCTTGATGACGCTTGCCGTCAGGCCCGCGCCGGAAACGCCCTTGCCTGAAATAAATCTGCCTTTGGGAGAAATCTTGCCGATGCGCTTGAGCAACTGCGACTTTCCCGAACCCGGGTCGCCAATGAGCAGCACGTGGATGTCCCCGCGCGTGGTGACGCCGTCGTCACGCTGTTTGCGCACCCCGCCCATCAATTGCAGGACGAGCGCTTCCTTGATTTTATCATGACCATAAATGCTGGGCGCGAGACTCTGGATGATTTTGCGTTCGAGCTGCGGGTCTGCCGCGAGCTGCTTGATCTCTTCCAGTTCCGAGGGACTGATTTTGATGTCGGAGAAGTCCTCCTCGCGCGGCTCGAGAGAGTTGACTTCGAAAATGAGGTCGAACTTGACGCTCTGGCCTCCGGAACGGAGGGTGATGGGAACTTCCTTCAAAACACCAACGATGAGCACCTTGCTTCCGGGATTGGTGCGGCGCTCGGACATCGGACTCACGAGGTCGTTCTTGAGAAAGACGTTGAGACGCTTCGGCTGTTCGCCGCCTTCGAGTTGTTCCGACGCTTCCTCAAGTACCAGCCCCTGCGCATCCACGAGCTCCTTGCTGAGCATCTTGAACTTGCCCTTTCTTCCGCAGCTGCACCGCGTCGGCTCCTTGAACTTGTTGTCAAGCTGGAGTACCTGGAGGATGTTGCCGCAGCTCGGACATTCAAAACGTGCGCTCGTCACGTGCGGACGCACTTCGGACTTGTTTCGCACCGTGCCTTCAGTGAACAACAGCTTGCCGAGGTGCGGGCTGCGGATGTTGCGAATCATGATTTGGCTGCTCGGCGGCAGGTTCTTGAACCGTACCGTGAACCCCTTATTGTTCCCGCCCGGAAGATCGAACTGCTCAACCGCGAGCTGCGATGCCTTGAACGCCTCTTCCGGCATTTCGAGCAGCAAGTCCGCGAGCGCGGGCTCGAACTTCGCGAGCTCCTGGAAGTCCACGATGATGAACTTCTCGCCCTTGCGGGCCTGCTCAACGAGCTGGGCGTAGTAGCTGCGTTCCAAGAATTCCGCGAACTTCCGGATTTGCTCCGGTGCGTCCATCACCTGGGGTTCAACCGTATCAGCCATGCGTCTTCACTCTTTTTTGCTCTTTATGTAGTATTGGGGCGGTTGTCTAGTGTCCTGTCCGGTTCGGACCGGAAAGCTTCCGCTACGTGACGCGGTCCAAATA
>DATILO010000017.1:0-15569 GCA_035476335.1 Binatia bacterium
TTTAAGCACGTCTGAAAAACAACCTATCTATTCAAGAAATCACGTCGTGAACGTGAAGTACAACGCCGCGAGAATCTCAATCGCGATGCCGCCGAAATGGTACAAGCCGATGGCCGTGAGCGTCGTAGAAAAGAACGGAACGCTTGTTCCTCCCGAAACGAGCACGAGCGTCATGGCATACATCACGCCCAATCCGAGGAACGCAATCGTGCCCGCGACGATGTCGAAGAAGAACGTCAATTTCTCGGCGAAATCGTGCAATAAATACAGCAAAATAATCAAGGCGAGCGCGAGCAGCGTCAAATACCAGAGCGTGCCCGCGTGCAGCGTGAATCCGGAAAACACGGTCAGCTGCGCGTCGTAGCCGCGGTCAAGCAATTTGTTCTGCACGACGTCGTTCCAAAACAATCCGAGAATGAAGAGAATCCCGAAAATGATGTGCGACAGCGGCGGCCGATAGGTCGGCTTGAAGTTCTTGACCGACTGCTCAACAATACCGCGTTCCATTGCGGCAGAATAACGAATACCCTATAAAAGAGTTTGAAACCACTGAACAGGGATTAGCCGAGGTCTTCGTCGTCCCAGTTGATTTCTTCGCTTTCTTCCTCGACTTCCTCGTCTTCGTCTTCCTCGTGCTCTTCCGTCACGGTGGAGTAGTCGAGTTCTTCTTCCCACTCTTCGGTTGCCATGGCCGTCACCTCACACGGAGCGTTGCTCCACGGCAATTACAGCGCATTTACTATATAAGTTTTATGAAGAAACACTAGAAGTCAAGACTGATGCCGCCGCCGAACACGGAAGACTGCGTGCTGGTGCCGCCCTTGACGTGCGTCGATTCCAGTCCTCCCTGGAAATACACGGGAAGCCCGATGCGCTTGAGCATCCAAATCACGCTGCCGCCGCCGGACGTTGACGAGTCCAGCGACCGCAAATGACCCTCGAGGACAACTCCGCCGCCGAAACCGAAGGAGAGATAGCCCTCATGGAAGTCCTTGAGCACGCCGTTCTCGTTGAGTGCCTTGCGGTTGAAATAGCTCAGATAGACGCCGCCGTCTGCCCGACGCGCCAGCCCTTCCGCGGCATCAAGCATCGCAATGATGCGCTGACCATCCGTAATCATCGGGTCACCGTACGCAACCTCGGCGCGCCAGAGACTGTTGAAATCGCCCAGAGAGCGCGCGCGAGCGGCGTCGTAACCGTCCGAAACGAGCCCAATGGTTGCGCCGAACATTGCCTTGCCGTGCACGGGCTCGATGCCGACCATCGGCGAAAATGAAAGGATGCCAGTCGTGAGAATCGCGTCCAGCGAGCCCAGGACTCTGCTGCGCGCGTCAGTGCCGTCGACGTTCACGCCGTTCGCGCTTCTCCCGCCGAGTTCTGCGCCGATGCTCGCCCAGGGAGCGAGCTGCATGCGCGCGCGTGCGAGAATCTGGACGTAATCAAGATCATCAGTCGTCGAGCCGGACGACGCGGTGCCGCTGATGTTGTTGTCGAACGCGAATGAGCGGCTGCCGGTGACGCTCCATCCCTCGAGCCCAAGAACGAGATTGTCCAGGGCACGGTAACTGATGCCGAGCATGAACCCCCGCTCCTTCAGTTCCTCGTCTTCCGCCTGCGTATCTTGGGCGGTGGTGTTGATGCTGCCGGTGAGCGTGTTGGTAAATTCGTCACGGAGATGCCGCGTGCTTCGCGAGCGAAACGCGCCACCGTAGAATGCAAAGGGTTCTGTAACGAGCGAAAGCCGACCGCCGTTCAGGCCAAGCGCCTCGTCGATGCTTGTCTTCTGGGCCACGGTGATCTGCGGGTCGTCTGCCGGGTCCGGAGTGAGATTCCGGAATGCGTCCACATCGTAATCGCGCTTGAAGCGCTGCGAGTTGAACCACGCGCCCAACGTTGCGCCGTCATAGATGCGCCCGTTGAGCACGCCGAGGATGCCGCTGCCGTTGCGCTTGTCGCTCAGGTTGAAAAAGTCACCCGGGTTTTGCACGTCGTCAGAAGTGAGCCCGCCGTTGATGCTCGGGTCGATGTCAAACGACTTGCCTGAGCGCGTCGTGTAGCTGAAGCCGCCTGTGACCGGGCTCTTGACAGACTCGAAGTTGCCCTCATAGCGGGCGCTGTTCTCCTTCAAGTCGCCGAGACCGCTCTGTAGGCGAACACTTGCGTGCTGCGCATCATACGCTGCAGGATTGAACTTGACGCCGTCCTGGACTTGAACGGTGGATTCGGGTTTCTTTACTTCCTGCTTCTCAACGGGCTTGGGAGCGTCTTGTGCGAGTGCATGCCCTGACGCGCCGATGAGCGCTGCGCCGGCCATCACGCCAAGCACGGCTGCCTTCGAGAGCTGCAATCCTGCGTGAATATAGGGATGGTCTTCCTGGAAGAATTCCGTCTTCGCGCCAGCCATCTTGCGCATCACGCGCGCTTCATCGAGCGTCTTGAGCGCATAGGCCGTGGTGCGCGGACCGAGAACGGAATCCGTGACATTCTGCGAGACTGACGTATTGAGCCGGTTGAGAAATTCCTTCGCGAGCCGGTAATTCGTCGCCATTACCTGCTGCGGACAGGACTCGGTATATAAACGTTTCCCCGTACTACCATTGCTCAGTGGTCACTTCACGGCTTCCTTGACGGCGGCAATCGCAACCTCGACTTGCTCGTCCTCAGGCGGCTGCGTGGTGATTTTCTGGAGCCAGATGCCCGGCCACGTCGTCCACGCAAGCCAGGTGTCCGTGAACCTCGCCGTGAGCTTCAGGAGCTCATACGAGATGCCTGCGATGAGCGGCAGCAGGATAACGCGCGAAAGAACATTGAAATACCACGCGTTGAACCGCACGAGCGAGAACACGACGATGCTTACGGCAATCACGAATATCAAGAGACTCGTGCCGCAACGCGGATGACAGGTTGAATACTGCTGGACGTTCTTCACGGTCAGCTTCTTCTTGGCTTCGAAGCAGTGCACGGCCTTGTGCTCGGCGCCGTGATACTGAAACATCCTGCGCACGTCCGGCAGGAACGAAATGCCGACGAGGTAGGCAAGGAAAATCGCGAGCCGGAAAATGCCGTCAAGGATGTTGAACACAACCGTGTTCGGCGTCGCGAGCGTGCGCGAGAGGAAGTACGGAGCAATGACGAACAGGAGCAACGCGATGAGCACGGACACGAGCAGCGTGAGCGTGACGTGCCAGCCCTCAACATCTTCCTCGCCCTGCTGCTGTGCGCTCCAGGACAACGCGCGGAATCCCAACCGCAAATGGTCCCACAAATACGTGAGCCCGCGGAGCACCGGGAGTTTCATCGAGTCTTGCGAATTCTTGAACGTCGTGTGCGCAATCCTCCCGTTCGGCTTTCTCGCGGCGGCAGCCGTGCGTTTCGGGCTCCGAATCATCACGCCCTCGACGAGCGCCTGACCGCCAATGTTCACAAGGTCACCTCGCGGTTCGGCTCCAAGACAAGCACATTCGTGTAGCTCGGCTCCACGGCCTCGCGGAACAATTCTGCATCGTCAATCGTGCCGGACTGGCTGCCGTAATGGGCAGGAATCGCGATGCGCGGCGTGATGCGCCGCACGACCGTGATGGCGTCCTTTGCCGACATCGTCCACGTTCCGCCGACGGGAATGATGACGATGTCCGCCTTGACGTTGAGCAGGTTCGGAAGAATGTCCGTGTCGCCGACGAAATACAGCGTCTGCCTGCCAATCGTGATGAGCCATCCGAGACCCTCAGAAACGGACTCCCTGCGGCGGACAACGGCAGCGGTCGCCTGCACGCGCGTGCCGTCATCGAACGTGATGAAATCTCCCGGCGCAAACGGCCGGCACCCGAAGACCTCACGCGCGACATCTGCCGAACCGAACAGGTGCGTGCCGTCCACCGTTATTTTGTTGAGCAACGAGCGGCTCCAATGGTCGTACTCGTTTTTCGAAATGAGCACAAGGTTCGCGGGCTTGTCATACCAGTCCGCATCGCCGGCATACGGGTCGAGATAGAGCACGTTGTTGCCGTATTCGATGCGGAACGAGCCATGGCCGAACCACGTGAGGAGCATACCTGCGCGATGCGTTCTTCCTTAATAAGGTTATTTACGAGTTGCGCCCATTATAGAATTTATATAAAAAGATTTTAATTTATAGAAAACAGCAGTACGCGCGTGGAGTTGGAGGACGTCGTTCGGGGGCTCCGTACCGAGCCAGAACTTCTCGCACTTGAGGACGAACCTCAATCCGTCATCCAGGCGTCCGACGCCTATCGCGCGCGGCACCGCGACACGTATCTTGCACTGAACGAAGAGCTCGGCCAGATTCTGGCACGAGAAAAGGCAGGCACGCTGACCGAGGACGACGCGGCACACCGGGGCGCGATTGAAGCGCTCCTGAACCTCATCGACGACCACGACCCCCACGCCACCTGGATCAACAACCGTCTCGCGAAACTCCCGAATGAACTGCGCGAGAAGATTTACGCCATTGTCCAATCCTACGAAGGACAACGTTTATAAATACACTTTCTGATGGCTGACGTATGGTTTTGGAGAAGCTCGGTGACTCCCTGAAAGGCACACTTGCGAAGATAGCCAAAGCCATGTTCGTCGATGACAAGCTCATCAACGAGCTCGTGAAGGACTTGCAGCGCGCGCTGCTTCAAGCTGACGTTAACGTCAAGCTCGTCTTTGAACTGACGAAGAAAATCAAGGACCGCATCACGAAAGAGGAAACGGCTCCTGGCTTGACGAAGAAAGAGCAGCTCATCAACATCGTGTACGAGGAACTCGTGCAGTTCGTGGGCGGCAACAAGACCGGCATCGCGGTTGATGCGAAGAAAAAGCCGTTCAAAATCATGATGGTGGGATTGTTCGGCTCGGGCAAAACAACCACCATTGGCAAGCTCGCCAAGTATTACGCCAAGCGCGGGATGAAAGTCGCAGCTCTTGGGCTGGACGTGCACCGCCCCGCGGCAATGAATCAATTAGAACAAGTGTGCAAGTCCGTCAACGTGCCGGCGTTCACGAGCAAGACGGAGAAGAATCCGTTGCAGATTTACAAAACACACGAAAAGGAGTTTTCCAAGTTTGATGTTCTCTTGATCGACACGGCAGGAAGAGATGCCTTGAGCAAGGACTTGATTGAGGAAATCTCCAACGTCAACAAGCTCGCGCAGCCCGAGGAGGCATTGCTTGTCATCTCCGCAGACATCGGGCAAGCCGCGCAAACGCAGGCGCAGGCATTCCACGATTCCTGCGGCGTTACGGGTGTCATCGTCACGAAAATGGACGGAACGGCGAAAGGCGGCGGTGCCCTGACCGCGTGCGCTGTCACGGGAGCGCCGGTCAAATTCATCGGCGTTGGTGAGAAAGCAGATGATTTGGAAGCGTTCAACCCGCAAGGCTTCATCGGACGACTCTTGGGCATGGGCGACCTCGATGCCTTGCTCGAGAAGGCAAAGGATGCGGTCTCGGCCGAGGATGCCAAGGATTTGGAGAAGAAATTGCTGAAAGGCGAATTCACCCTCATTGATTTGTATCAGCAGATGGAAGCGATGAGCAAAATGGGACCACTCGGCAAAATCATGGAACTGATTCCCGGCATGGGCTCCATCAAGATTCCGAAAGAGGCGTTGCAAGTCCAGGAAGGCAAACTCAAGAAGTGGAAGCACGCGATGGACTCGATGACGAAAACCGAGCTTGAAGAGCCCGCCGAGATTGACGCGTCCCGCATTGAACGCATTTCCAAGGGCTCAGGCATCTCCACATCCGACATCCGCGACATGCTCAAACAATATGCACAATCAAAGAAGCTCGTGAAGATGATGAAGGGCAATCCCGACCAGATGATGAAGAAATTGCAGAAAGGCGGGATGAAGTTTTAGAGATACTTGCGCAGACTCATTTCGCGCAGCAACTCGTGCACTTTTCTTGACGTCTTGTATTTCAGCGAATGGTCGAGCGCGGCATCGACGCAGGGCTCTTCCCGCTCACCGTGCTTGGCAAGATACGTGCCGACAAATTCCTCCATCGCTTCAAAAGAACGCTCGGTGTAGCGATGGAACGCCTTGCCTGCCTCAATCCACGGCTGCGGCGTGCCCCAATCGACCGGAAGGTTGACCAATATGCGCGCGATTCCCTCAAGCGAGCCATCATTCCACTGCCTGATGGCTTTCCGAATGGGATTCATGCGGCCTTTTCGTGGAGTGTGGAAAACACGCTGATGACTTCATCAAGGGACTTGGGAACGGGCGTGACCATCGTGTGCTGCTTGCCGACCGTGTGGATAACCTGGAATTCGCCGGTGTACGGGAACGATTCGACCGTAATCTCACGGTCACCATACTGGACGCCTATCCATTCGTAATGCAGCTCACCGGTGAGCTCACGGCGGTAGCTGATGTTGGCGTCCTTCACGTCCTGGAAATACGCCCGAATCTTGCTTTCAAACTCTGTTTTCATGTCTGTAGTCATTTGCCCTCACCAGTTGATGAAGGCGCAGGGTTAGTGCGCCTTAATGACAAGGAGCGAGCTCAGAATTGCGTTGGTTGCTCCCGTCTTCATACTCCTGAATTTCACGAAGGGGCTATTTAAAGCTTACGGATGAGTCTTCCTACTGCAGAAACGCTTCAAGAATTTCCTCATTCATCACTTCCGGATGGAAGATGACGCCGTAGACTTCCTTCTCCGGATGCTTGATGATGCACGGCGTTCCTTCGCTCTTCGCAAGGACTCTGAAATGTCCGATTCCTGTCTTGGTGTGCAAAAAGTACGCCTCGCATTCGCCTTCTATCAACGAGTTCTCTGCAACGACTTCAACACGGCGCGGGCCGATGACCGTGTGGTCCTTGAGCGAAATGCCAAACGCCTTGGCAATCACTTGCATTCCCGCGCAGATTCCCAAAACGGGCTTGTCAATCGTTTTCAACCAGCTCCAGTCCGCGTCAAGATAGGCAAAATCCTTCAACGCCGTTCCTGAAATGACGATGCAGTCTGCCTTTTCGAGGTCCTTCTGCGTGACG
Source organism: Binatia bacterium (assembly GCA_035476335.1). Classification (GTDB taxonomy): domain Archaea; phylum Nanobdellota; class Nanobdellia; order Woesearchaeales; family ARS49; genus DSQK01. The sequence goes on from DATILO010000017.1 coordinate 7,005, forward strand.
CTTCGGTAATGCTTTGCCTTGCAGCCAAGCAGTTCTGTCAGCGGCCGAACAAACTCAAGCTCGCTGAGTTCTTCCGCGCACGTGCTGATGACGAGCGTCATCGCAACACCGCCTCCGTAATCGTGCAGACCCCGGCGTGCTTGTCGTAGTTCGTCACGGTTTTCTTCACCAAAATCTCCTTCTTGAAACCGGGAGCGTGCAAGACGGTGGTTTCGATTTCGCCACCCTCACCTGCAGGATTGATGCCGTGCGTTTCCGCGGCCTTTTCGAGGCGCCTGACCATCTTCTTGTCAATCTGCTTGCCGAGATACGATTCATCCAACGGTTCTGCGAAGACGCCTGAAATCATTGCGACAATGCCGGACTTGACGACGTCCTTCAGGAGCTCGACCTGGTCCTTGAGCCACAACGGGTTGAAGCACCACACGCCGAGTTCGTGGCAGATTTTCTGGATTCTGCTTGCCTGGTAGGTTGAACGCACGGCTCCGGTGACGATGCCCTCAATCTTGTGCTGCCGCTTTGCTTCCGCAATCGCGCGCGTCAAGTCCGCGAGCTCGGTTTCCTTTTCGCCTTTTGTCTCCACAGACACCAACGGCAGCCCCAGCGCCTCTGCCTGGAGCGCGGTGATGTGGATGTTCGGCGTCTGGAACATGAAGCTCTCTTTGTTTTCAGAAATGAGCGTGATGAGGCACACGACGTCGTGGAACTCTTTTGCTTTCAGCAAGGCGAGCGTGGAATCTTTGCCGCCTGAATAAAGGACGCCGAGTTTCATGGCGTTTTTGTCGAGAAGGCGCTTTTAAAGGTTTGCGGAAAACACGAGTTGTGCCGTTCCCAGGCAGTTTTGTAGCGTCGTCTTTGGCGAACGCTCGGACGAACGCACGACAAACATCACCAGGAACGTGAAAGAAAACGGCAGGGAACGGAAGATGCTTGAAAACAGTCTTACGCGCATTTCACTTCGGCAACAACACCGTCTTCAGCTTCAGCTTCTTCGCGGCGTTGCGGATCGGGTGGGCAATCTCGGGAGCAGATGCGACGGCGACGGCTTCGAGCTTGTACTTGTCCTTGGCGAATGCGAGCAGCGTGTCGAGCGCGGAGTGATTTTCCTCGCCGGACTTCTTGACGGGCATGAAGAGCAGGTCAATCTTGTTCGTATCAGAGACCTTCTTGAGCGCGTCGATGTTGTCCGTGGCCCACGCGAGCTTCTTCTCCTTCGGCTCCAGCGAGGCGAGGCATTTCACTTCATGGCCTTGCGCGGTGGCCCAGTGAATCAATGCCTGTCCGTTCAATTTGCCCGACACCCACAGCGCAATCTTCATTTGTCCTCACCGATGCGTTCAATCGCGATTTTGCCTTTGTCCATCTTCAACGAGACTTCATCTTGTTCGGAGAGCTTCGAGAGCTTCGTGGCTTGCTCGGGTAACAGAATCCGGTTTGTCCTGAAATCGAGATGCGTCACGAACTCGGCTTCCGTGGCTTCCTTGACAATCAATCCTGCCTGCTTGACCTTGAATTCCTTGGATTTGTCATAGAGATACTTCGCGATTTTCTGCGCGACGTTGGTTTTCGTGGCGCGCGTGATTCCCTGCAATCCCGGGGACAGATTAATCTCAATGACGACGGGCTTGCCGCGGGGGCTGATAAGCATGTCCACCGCACAAACGTCCGCGCCGATGGCCCGAGCCGTGTCAATCGCGATTTTCTTCGCGTACTCGTCGATTTCGACCGCAACCGCCTTCCCGCCCGCGTGGATGTTCGCGCGTTTCTCGCCTTCGGCGGCGATGCGCTTCATCGAGGCGATGACTTCGTCACCGACGACGAACGCGCGCGTGTCCGTGCCTCCGGTCTCGACGTATTCCTGCATCAGGAAGGGCTGCTTGAGCAGCGCGAGCGTGTCAATCATTGAAGAGGCGCTTTCCGGCGAGTCCGCGAGCATGACGCCCTTGCCGTGCGTGCCGGCGGGAAGCTTCATCACGATGGGATAATCAATTTTCTTGAGCAATTTCTTGCCCGCATCCGCAGTCGAAACGACGTACGTTTTGGGCTGCGGGACGTTGGCCGTTTGCAGCACGATGTGCGTCAGGAGCTTGTCGTGACCGGCCGTGAATGCCGTTGGCCGAACCGGCAGATAGGCATTCGTGCCGAGAATCGTTGTTAACGAGCGCAGCAATGAAACGTACCGGAATGACCCCTTTGCGTAAATGCAGTCGTACTCCTTCGTGAGCGGCTTGCCTTCATAGTAGACTTCCGGCTCCTTGCCGCCGAGAGAGACCTCGAACTCCTTGATGTCGAGCACATCGACCTGGTCGAAATGCCGTTTCAGTTCGTCCGCGACCCAGCGGGAGGAGATACTGCCCTGGGAGATGACTGCAGCCCTCATGATTGCTCCTTCGACGGGTCAATCAAAAAACCGCGCTTAAGAATGTTCTGGCCGATAAGTACTTTGTACTTCATGTGCGTGCGGTCCGCGACGGTGAACTGCATGCGCATCTTTCTGTCGCCGATGATGACGCGCTCGTAGACAACGCCGCGATGGCCCTGGCCGTGCGCGCTCCTGACGAGAATCTTCTTGATTTCCGGGCCGAGCTCGAGTTCCTTCACGAGCGATGCGTCAATGCTGCTCTTGGTCGCGCCCGTGTCGATGCGCGCCATGACTTCCTTCGTGTTCTTGCTGCCCACGATGGTGACCTTTTCCGTGAGTCCGACAACGGTTTTTGAAGTCATGCGTGCACGTCGTTGGTTGGTTGTGATGTTGGTCGTTCGTGCGTTATCGACTTCTGAGTAAACGACGCCTCAAAACTGCCGGGGAACGGAGCAGCCGGGGACCTCAACGAGCTCATTTCCCTTCCTCCGGCTTCATTGTTGGAAACAAAATAATGTCACGAATGCTTGCCTGGTCGGTCAACAGCATAATCATGCGGTCGATGCCCAAGCCCAGCCCGCCGGTGGGGGGCATGCCGTGCTCAATCGCGCGGACAAAGTCCTCGTCCATCGGGTGCGCCTCTTCGGCGCCTGCGCGCAATTGCTTTGCCTGGTCTTCCAGCAACTGCCGCTGCAGGACCGGGTCGTTCAATTCCGAATAGGCATTGCCTATTTCCCAGCCGTTGATGAACGGCTCGAAGCGCTCGACGAGATGCTTGTCGCCGGAACGCAGGGGCTTGCACAACGGCGTCGTTTCAATCGGATGGTCGATGATGAACGTCGGCTGCAGCAAGTGCGGCTCGCAGAGCTTGAACAGTTCCGCAATCGCGGCCCCGCGGCTCCACGGAGACGGCACATCCAATTTGTTTTTCTGCAGCTCTGTTTTCAAATCAGCGTCGCCGAGCTTGGTGACGTCAATCTTCGCATACTCTTTGATGGCGTCAATCATCTTCAAGCGACGCCACGGCTTCTTCAAATCAATCATCTTGCCTTGGAACGTGATTTTCGTCGTGCCCAACACCTTGTTCGCGACGTAATTGTAGCAGTCCTCGGTCAATTCCATCATGTCGTGATAGTCCGCGTACGCCTGGTAGCATTCCAAAAGAGTAAATTCAGGGTTGTGCTCGCGGTCGATGCTTTCGTTGCGGAACACGTGACCGATTTCGAACACCTTCTCGAAGCCGCCGACAATCAAACGCTTGTGGTATAATTCCAAAGAAATGCGGAGATACATCTGCAAATTCAAGTCGTGATGGTGCGTGACGAACGGCCGCGCAGAGGCGCCGCCATAGACGGGCTGCAGCACCGGCGTCTCGACTTCCAGGAATCCCTTTTCGCGGAAAAAGTCGCGAATCGCGTTCGTGATGGCGATGCGCTTGAGCGAGGTCGCGAGCACGTCGCGGCTGATGGCCAAATCAACATAGCGTTGGCGGTAACGGAGTTCGACGTCCTTCAATCCATGCCATTTGTCCGGCAAAGGCCGGATGCTCTTGCACAGCATGTGGAATGAGGTAACGTCAATGCTGATTTCTCCCGTCTTGGTGGAGATGACTTCTCCCTCGGCGCCAACCCAGTCGCCGATGTCAAACAGTTTCAGCAGGTCAAAGTTCTTCGCGTTCGCTCCGTAGAACAACTGCAACTTGCCAGTCTGGTCCTGGACCTGCATGAACGCGATTTTGCCGAGCTTGCGGAACGCCACAACGCGCCCGGCAACGGCCGCTTTCGCTCCCGAACGCTGTTCCGGCTTCAAATCCCTGTATGCCGTCAGAATGTCCGCCGCGTGATGCGAGGGCTTGTAGGAATACGGATACGGATTGATGCCGAGCTTGCGGAGCTCCTCGACTTTCTTGAGCCGTTCGTCGATAAGCTCCTGTTCGGTGGGCATAGGGAAAGAACAAGGAAGGGAGTTTTTAAAGGTTACGAGACGCGGTACCGCATCGGCGCACGCTGGAGGTCATCCTTGGTGACATATTGCCACAAGTTCACCTTATGCATGTGCTCGTACGTGATGAGATCGATGAGCGCATCGCGCATGCCCATAGGGACTTTCTTGCGCACTTCGCTCCAATCGCCTTGGGCTGAACGGGCGCGCACGATAAGCAACGCAATGTGTGCGGGCGAAAGCCCCTTGACAAAATCCGCATGCGAGTTCACCGCGCGCTCAACCTGCGTGTCGAGCGACTCGTCGCGTGTGTCTTCATCAGTCATAGCGTGCCTCTAAGGGAATGAGCCTTATAAATCTAACGTGCGCATCAGGAGCGGTTTCACGGCAAGCAGATAGTCAAGCACAAGCTTCTCCTGGCGCTGGTAGCGCTCAATGAGCCGGCACCGCGCGATGGCGATGCGCGTGTCTTCCGCACGCTTGGTGAGGCGCCGTTTGCCCGGCTGCGCAGGATTCGCAATCTCCGTGTTCTTCAGCGTCAGCGCCGTGCTCTCATCCATCGCGGGCTTGGCGGAAATATTGAAATCTTCCTTTCCCAGGACATCCGTATATTCCGTAATCATTTCCTTCCAGTTTCCGCGGTACGTGTTTTGGCAGGACGCATACAGTCCCGTGTACGTCGTGAATGGAACCGAAACCCCTTTGCCGTGCTTGAAGAAGCGCTGGAGCCGCGCCATGGATTCGCCGAACGCGAGCATCATTTGCGACGTTTCCTTGATGGGCATCACGAGATACCGCGCATCACGCCGTGCATATTCAAAGAAGAGCGCTGCAAGGTTCTCGTCGCCCGAGCCGTCCTCGTTCCGCTCCGCACGGATGTCCAGCGACGCCTTCCCCGAGAACACCACGTAATCAGGAAGCCGTTCCAGACCAACATGCGTCTCGCCGTTCGTATTCTGTTGCTTGAGCCGTTCGACGACATAGGCAACGAGCGGCGCGCTCACCTGGGGCGTGAGGTCTGCCTCGCCCAGCGATTGCGCGAACGTAACCGCGCGGTCGTTCATCAGCGACGGAATCTTTTCGAGATTCTCGGCGAGCTGCGCAAGACTCCCCCCTGTTTCCTTGATGCGAGGAATGATGCGCGCGTAGTCCGCAACGCTCTGCGTCGCCCTCAGCGCGTCATTCCAGCGCTTGCGTTTTTGCTCGGAAAGCGCTGCGTAGTCCGCAAATCGCTTGCTCACTTCCGCAAGCGCGTCCTGAGGAACGCCGTACTGCCGTCCCTGTTCAAGAATCCAGTGCTCAAGGTCGCGGAGCGTCTCGTCAGCCTCACGACCACGTGATTGGTCAACCATCCCGAATATTTACTTACGAGTAGTCATTTAAAAAGGTTTCGAGAAATTGACGGTAATCTTTATATATGGTAATCACTGCACGATAGCTAATGGGGAGCGCATGAGTGCAGACATTCTCTACTTGAAACAGGAAGGAGTTTTTGATACACTGGAGCAGCGCGTCCAACTGTGCGCGGAACGCAACAGTCTCGAATTCAGCGCAAAGACCATGCTCGACATCAACCTGCCCGAGGTTCCTGAAACCGGCAAGACACTCGATGCAAAACTCATCTTCTACTCGGCGAACGACCCCATCCACATCCAAACGGAGACCGACCTGCGCGGCTTGCGCGGACGCAGCAAGAATGCAAAGCTGGTGCTCGTCTATGACTCCATCGAACCCCTGGACATCCGGGAAAAACTGGACTTCAAGGATTTCGAGGCCATCCAGACCGGATGCGATGACGCCTACCTGTCGAAATTCCTGCTCGACCTCCTTCAAAAGTCAAAACCGAAGGCGCGGCTTCCGCTCGCACTCGTGTTCAGCAAGGACAAGAAAAAGATTGAACAGTATCTTGTCAAGGAACGCTACCAAGTTGCGGGCGATGACACGCTCATCGACCCCGCGATGCTCGGAAAATATCAGGAACTCAAGATGTATCCGCAAATCATCATTCTCGAGGGAGAGCACGCAACGCGCCTCGGCGACACCGTGCGCGAGATGTTCAGTGACGCCTACATCGGCATCATCGCTCCCGAGCGGCAGCACCGCGCGGTGGTCAGCAAATACTTCACGTTCATCCCGCAGGACCGCGACGAGGAACGCGAAATCCGCGCATTCGCGGGCAGCCACAACAAGGCGAAAGCCACGCCCATCGAACGCCTCGGCAAATGTTTCATTCTCTGCGGACCCACGGCCGCAGGCAAGAGCGAAGCGAGTTTCCAGAGCGTCGGCTATGAGCTCGTCTCCATCCCGCGACACACCACCCGCAAGCTGCGCCCAGGAGAGCAGCTCGGCAAGGACCTCATCCCCATGGAAGAATCGACGTTCCACGCCTGGCAGCGCGCGGGCAAGTTTTTCCAGGCCTACAAGAACTCCGACGGCCATTGGTACGGCATTCCGAATGAAATCAGGAACAAGCTGAAGGACGGGACCAACACCCTCATCACGGCAATCGATCCGGAATTCGTCAGCACCTTCACGCGCGAGCTCAAGCGCCTCGGCGACGACGTTCCCGTGCCCATCCTCATGTTTGGAAAGCAAATGGTGCTCGAGAACCGGCTGTTCAACCGGCCGAGCACCGACGAGGAAAAAGAGATACGGCGCGCGAAAATCAAGACCCAGCTCGATGCCTACCAGACCCTGACCATCAGCGACAACTGCCCGTTCAAGTACGGAATCCGGACCGACAAGGCGTCGGAAGAAGAAGTCGGCCGCATTATGAAAAGCATCTATGAATGGGAAAAGAATAAGAATAATTCGGGAGAAGACTATGTGCAAACCGTCATCAAGCACGTCCTCCCTGCGGACTTTCTCGTGCGGGCGAAACAGCAGGCCCTCCATCTCGACATTCCGGACTATGTCCTCAAGGAATATGCGAAGAGAACCGGCATTCCCGAAGGCCAGCTGAAGCCGTTGCAGCACCATCCGGTCGTGCTCACCACCGAATTCTACGGGCGCGTGGGCATCTTCCTGCAAGCCATCCATGAGATGACCGAGGTGACGCTGCGCGAAGCGCGCAGCCACTCACTGGGCCTCATCAAGGATGCAATCGGCCTCCCGCACCGCAAACAGAACACCAAGTACAGTCGCTTCAAGTTCTCCTCGTGGGCAGGCGCCATTCATGAGAAGGAACGGCAGCCCCGCATCCGGTTCAATGACGGACTCCTGTATCGATTGGGAGATCCGTTCCGGACGCAGCCCCCGGTTTGCCCGCGATCCGCGGTCGTATTCGGTTATGCGCAAATCCCGGGCCGGATCTCCGGACGCACACCCATCATCGAGAAATTGCCGTACCGGGAGTACATGGAACACAAAGATGCAACCGACCGCATCACTGACGATGGACCCTGGCCCTGGCACGACATTTTCTAATATTCCATCGCCATTCTCGCTTCAATCAGCGCGCGATAGAGTTCGAGCGACTGGTGCAACTCGCAGAGCAGGAGCAGTTCCCCGCGCGGAATCACGCTGGACTTGTGCGTGATGGCCTGGTAGATGAGTTCTTTCGATTCGTTGATCTTGTGCACCTTGTCCATGTTAAAGCGGTAGAAGAGGTCGCGGAAGGTCTCGTAGGACTGGTAGAACATCTCAATAATGCGTCCGGTGACGGGCGTGACCTTCTTGTCGTAGATGAGCATGTTGCGCGCACCGTTCTTCAGCGTGTCGATGACCTTGTCCAGCATCGCGACCGTCGTATAGCGGAAGTGCGCATTGTTTGCATCGCTCTGGCGCTTGTTGATCAGGCGCGAGCAATGGTTGAGGAATTTCGTGACGTTGTCGTGTTTCTCCTCAATCGTTTCCAGAAGCGCGCGATCGTTCGTCTTGCACGCCGTGACGAGGTCCCTGCACGTGTCCGAGATGAGGATGAACGTGCGCCGGAGAATGTGGTCAAGCTCTTCCGGGTCGGCGTTGGAGATGGCCTTGAGCAGGAAGAACGTCTCCTTCTGCTCGATGATTTCCATGCCCGGGCATCTGCCGATTTCGCGGTGGAGGATGGTGCTGATGCTCACGTCCTTGCCCGTGCGGTAGTGCTTCAGCGCGGGCTTCTCGTAATTGAGACGGATTTCATCATACCCTTTCTTGTAGAGCGCGCGCACGAGGTGAATGAGCGACGTGCGGTCAAGCTTCGAAATGTTGACCTGCACGCTCCCGAGCATCGGGTCATTCTCGGTGCTGATGATGAGCTTGCTGCCCATCGGCTCCACTTC
>DATILO010000018.1:0-11116 GCA_035476335.1 Binatia bacterium
CGTCAAGCATGTGCCTGAGCGTCACGAGCACGCCCTTCATGCCCATCGCGCGCATCTTCAATGTCAAGAAGTGCGCGAACTTCGCCACGCTGCCCGTTTCATTGTAGATGAGCAGCGTCGACAAGGAATCGAGGAACAGGAACTTCTTGCCCGTCAATGACTCGGCGGCCGTTCCGAACGCAAGCGAGATGTCCGTGAGCGACTGCGGGTTCGGAAGGTACGTCACTTTCGGATTCACGAGCTTCGGCTGCGTCACGGTCTGCGAAATCGCGTCAATGAAGTACAGCTTTGACGTGTCCACGTCTCTCTCCCGAAGCAGTTCCCGGAGCGTGCCGTACGGCTTGTTCACCGTGATGTAGACGCCGGAACGGTTCTCCTCCTCGACGAGCACGCGGAGCGCCTCGACAATGCCCTCGAAGTACTGCCGCACGTTGAGCAACAACAGCACCACTGCGGTGTCGGGCAATTGCTCGAGTTCCTTGCGGAGGTTCAGCATGTGACGTTGCGAAGTGCGTGGAACTTCGTGTCCGTATTCCCCTTCATCTTCTTGACCCGCACGAGCGTCTTGATGACGAATTCCTCGGAGACGAGCTTCGTCTCGATGACGACGTCGCACAAGCTCTCGATGGCCTTGAGCGTCGTCGCGTCGTGCAGGTTCTGTTCGATGAGGAAAATCGTGAGCGTATTATATTTCTTCAGCGTGTTCACCAGGTACGAGAAGAACTGATAGATGAGCACGGGCTCGTTCGCCATGAGCGCCGGCGTCAGGAGATGGATGACGCCGCGGATTTTCTTGTCCTTGTTGCTCTCGAGCAACTGGAGCATCGCGAGCTCGACGGTGAACAGCTCATCGATTTTGCAGTTGATGACGTTCTCACCTGCGTTTTCGTGATTGCTCTCGTCAATCCAGAACAGGCGCTTCTCGGTGAGCTGCTTGGTGATGTCGAGCCCCTGTTCCTTGAACGCGTCCTCGATTTCCTTGTTCGTCTCGTTGAAGTACGCGTAATATCCGACGCCCTTCTTCGCGGTGTTGTGCAGAAAGAGGCGCTCGAGCGAGTCCTTCATTCCCGGGTCGCGCTCGATGAGCACCACGCTCTTGTCCGGCAGCTTGCCGTTGAGAATCCTGTCAATCGCCGGACAGCCGGTCTTGATCATCCGAGCGGCTCCTTCCCGACAATCTTGACCTTGAACTCGCACTGCTTGTCGCCCTGGCTCACGCACGCCGTCTCCATCGCGCCGGCGTAGAATCCGTACGCGTTCTCGATGACGCTCGCGAGGATGCCGGACACGACGCTGCACGTCGGGCGCTTCAAATCCGTCTTGAAGAGCGAGTTCTTGAGCTGGAAATGGAATTCCTTCTTGCGCTCGTCAACGGATGCGAGGTGCAGCGTGCCGATGCCCGCGCGCTGGAACGCGGCGATGACGTCCTTGATGTCGCGGTTGCTCTCGACCTTGCCCGGCGCGGAAAGCTTGCTCCGCTTCGCGAGATTCTTGCCCACGACGTAGAGGAACACCGCGTTGCTCGGCTGGTACTGCATTTCCTTGTGCAAGTCCTGGAAAAAGTTCGTGAATGCGGTCATCGTGTTCCTCCTAGCGGGTGCTCTGGTGGTCCGGCTCGCCGTATTCGCGCACGATGCTGTGCACGACAATTCCGGAGCGCCCGATTTCCACCGGGTGCGTGTTTAAATCATTCTTCGTTTCGCGCATCTTCCGCACCGTCAGGTTGCGCGCGTGGCCTGCCGCGACGCTCTCGAACGCGAGATGGACGATGCCGTCGCACGCGAACTCGGAAACCGTGTCGCGCGTGAGGTAGTCGCCGCCGTTCGTTCCCTCGGAAATGAGCAGGGTCGTGCAGTGCTTCAACCGCTGCAGTTCGTTGACGAGCGAGTAGATGTAGCGCCGCACGATGATGTCGCCGAGAATGGGTGGCGAGAAGAACGATTTCTGCTTCATGATGTCGACGAGCGCGATGTCCTTCACCGGCTGGTAGATGGGCGCGTTGATGGCGAGCGTCGAGATGGAATCCACGACCAACCGCTTGATGCCTTTCGTCTTTACGTACCCGAGAATCGTGTCCCCGACCGTGTGGTCCAGGTCCTCGACGGGAATGCTCCACACCTCGATTTGCTTTTTCTTGAGGAGCGCATCGAGGTTCCAGCCGAACATCGCGGCTTGCTGCTTGAGCGCGTCCACGGTCTGTTCGAACGTGACGTACAGCCCCTTTTCCTTGAACTCCGTGGCGCCGCGGTAGAGGAACTCGAGCGCGAAGATGGTCTTGCCCGTTCCCGGAGTCCCGCAGACGAGCACCGATGAGCCGAGCGGAATGCCGCCCTGCACAAGCTCGTCAAAGCCCTTGATGCCAGTCCTGACGCGGTTCACGCCACACCCCGGATGCTCTTCATCTTGCGCCATCCCTCGACGGTGAGCGAGGCGTCCTCCTCGGTCTGGATTTCGATGCTGTCGATGAGGAGCTGCGTCCTCGGCTCTGACGGGAGGATGCTCTTGAGCGTCTTCTTGAGCGCATCCATGAACTTCGCGGCCTGCGGGCCGTGCACGAAGTGCGCGTTCAAGGCAACCGGACTTTCCGTCATCACTTCGAGGAACCCCCCTTTATCGAAAATGAATCGCTCATAGGATTTCTCCCCGATGACATCCAGCCCCATATAATAAATGGTCTGGCCGTACTGCTTCTCGAGCTTTTCAACGAACGTCACGAGCGCGGCCTTTGCCCGGTCCTGCTCGGCAAAACTTTCCTGGAGCGTCTTCGTCTTGCGCACGGCAAACGGAAAGACCTCCGCCACGTCCACGGCAGGCACGGAAAGACACATCGTCTTCACGTGCGCACCTCCTGCGTCAATTCCTTGACCTTGCGGGCGTGGAAATACTCCACGACGGTGGCCTGCATCACACGCCTGACGAGGAACAAGCTCTGGTGCTCGATGAAGAGGTTGATGGCGTTGGAGTTGATGTTCCACTTGATGACGTGCGCGGGAAGCTTCGACGCGATAAGGTCAACGTTGCGCTCGTCCTCGGTGTATACGCTCGTGACGAGGTTCCACTCGAGCAGGTTCTTGGCGCGGTCAGCCGCGAGAAGCGCGCAGAAGTGCTCGACCGAACGGATTTTCTTGACGAAGACAATCGGTCCGGGAAGCTCCTCCACGGGCTCGTGCTCCTCAAGCTCATAGAAACGGAATCCCGCACTGAGCGCCTGCGCGCGCTCCGCAAGCCGGCGGTCAACGCTTGCGCGCGTCTCCTCGTCGAGCACGCCCATCCGCGCGCGCGGGTCCAGCGGAGTGAACGCGTGCGGAACCTGCGACAGCCGGAGGAGTTCCGCGCGTACCTGTGCATATACCTGCTCATGGACGTACAGCCCGTGCGTCGTCGTGCACTTGTTGCCGCGGTCTTCGGTGATGGAATCGTAGACTTCATTGAGCGTGTGCCCCAAATTCGCATCAGCAAGAATGACGGAAACGCTGAAGCCCGTGCCGAGCTTGAGAATCTGCCGCGGCTTCAGGCGTTCGACGGCCTTGGAAATCTGCGCCACGGAGTCATCGCTTCCGAACACGACGTACGTGCATCCCTCGATGCCCAATGAGACGACTTGTTCGGTGCGGTCCGTGCCCGGCTCTTCGAGCAGGATGGCCATCTGGAGCGCCTTCGTCAGGTACGTGCGGTCAGGAGCTTCGCGGAGGATTGCCGCGTGCAACGCATGCAGGAACCGCTCGGCGGCAAACGCGCTCGCGCCGTGCGAGCTCGGCTTCACGAGCGAAGGATTCTTCGAGAGGAACAATTGTGCAAGAACATACGCGGGAACGCTGTCGTCGTTCGCAGGCAGAATCGCAATGACGGGCCCGCTCGGCACGTGCTTGCGGTACCCGACTTCCGTCGCTCCGACGGTGACGGGCACATGCTCATAGTTCGCGACGCCGAACGCATTCTCGAGATAGGCATCAATGTGCTGGAGCCAGTACTGGATTGCGGCAACGCTTTCCTTGACGTAGGTGATGGGGCTTCCAGAAAGGCGGGCGATGAGCTCGACGTCGGTGGCGTCGGCGCAGTACTCCTTTGCCGCGCTCCGCACGACGCGCAACAGCACCGAAAGCGGCGTTGCCGCGAGTTCCGCGCGCACCTGCGCCATCACGCGCTTTGCGTTCCGCACGTGCACCGGAGTTGCGCCGTGCAGCCGAACGCGCTCCGTACCTTCGAAATCCTTCAGCGTCTTCGTGCGCTCGGACGTGAGCCACTGCCCGTTGATGAGGCAGGGAATGTCGATTACCACACTTCGCACCCCGCCTCGAGCTTTTCATTCGGAGCGAGCACGCGCTTCACGTCGGAAATGCCGGGAAGCGTCCAGCCCTCGACCGAACACCGGTCGCGGTACAGGACGTCATCGCCGAGATGGAAATTAAGGAGCTGCGTGCCCTGGTTGGGAATCACGTTGCCGTGCTCGTCATAGCTGCCGATGCGGCTCGCGATGAGCAGTCCGCGCTCGTTGTTGTTCACCTGTCCCTGACCGGGACGGATGACAAACGGCGCGTTGTGGCCGAACGTGAGGATGAGTTCAAACGGGTCGTACGGCGGCGAAACGGCGGTGGTGCAAACGTCCGTGGAGCCGTAAATGTTCACCATCGCCTTGATGCCGTTCTGCACCAATTCTTCATATAGGTCGCGCGTGATGCCCGTGCTGGACATGATGAGGAGCTTGATGCGGTCGCCATTGATGTAGTTCGTTCCCGTTGTAACGTCTGCTTCCAACAAATCCTGGATGCTCCCGCCCTTGTGCGTGCTCACCGGCGGGCCGATGATGCAGTTGCACTCGTGCAGTTTCATCTGCTGGATGGCCTGCGCGTCGACGCTGCCGAAATTCCGCGTGATGGTGAACGCTCCCAAGCGACGCGCGACCTCATCGAAGTACGGTCCCGAAATGTGGCCTTGGTTATACCCGTCGAACGCGATGAGCTGCCCTGCCGGCTTTGCGAGCCGCGTGACGCGGAAGTTGCCGTCGATGTTCGCGTCAAAGTCTCCCTTCGTGAAGAACACACTCGTCGGCGTGCCTGTTGTTCCGCCCGTTCCTCGATGCAGCCAGAGCTTCGACGGATGTGCCCGGATGCTCCGCGGAAGCAAGTCGTACGGAGAGGGAAGCTGGCGAATCTGCTGCTTCGTGACCGTCGGGATGTGCGCCGCGCAGTCGTCCAGGTCCGTGAGGTCTCCGGTCTTGACGCTGCGGTAGAGCCGCGCGTAAAACGGGACTTCATTGCGCGCAAATTCGAGCTGCTGGACGATGAGCTCGGTGACGAGCGTGCTGCGCTTCGGACGGCTCAGCGTTTCCCAGCGCGGGTCGTTGAACTTCATCAGGGTGGGGCGTTCGAGGTCCATGCTCAGTCACTCAGGAGTTTATCATAGAGCAGCAGCGACGTCACGGTCTGGCTGTGCGACTGTGCGGATGTCTTCTGCGTCGAACCCACTTCGCTGAAGGAATAGAATCCGAAAAGCGGAACGCTCCTGCCTGCCGTCGAGAGCTCCTGTTGCTCGATGTTCTTGAGCAACGGCCTTCGCCCCGAGCAGACGCAGAACAATCCGAGCGCGGGCTTGGCCTTTTGTGCAACCGCCCCCTCGTTGAGGCACGACTTGATGGTGTTGAGCGTCTTCTTCTTGTTGAACTCGAGAATGTTCAGGATGGAGTTGGGATACAAGTGGAACGTCGAATGCAGCGTTTTCTTGTCCGGATTGGGAAGGGCTTCCTTGACGTACGCCGTGCCATCGACCTGCACGAGCCCGAACGGCCTTCTCAGGCCGAGGTCTTCTGCCTTCTTGAGGTACGCCTGCTTGCTCATGCCGAGCAGCCGCGCAATCTCCGCAATCGGCTCCTTGCCATTGAGCTCAAGAATGTCGTAGCCGGACTTGTCCAGCTTGGTGATGGCAGCGAACTGCTTGCTCGCGTCGTAACCGTGCTTCACTTGCGTGTAGAACAGGAGGTCGGACACGACGAACACGAGTACGGCTGCATCACGGAGCACCTTGCCGTTCGCGAACTGGAAATTGCTCGCCTTGCCCTGGAAATAGTCCTCAAAGCTCGAGCTTGCGCTGCCGCCGAACATGGGAATGTTCGGACCGGTCTGGCTCAGCACGCCGCTGATGAATTCTGATTCGTGGCCCGGAACAACCTTGCCGTTCTTGATTTGCGCTCCGCTCAAGAATGCGAGCAGGAAGTACGGAGGCGTGCGAATGATGGCGCCGTAGTCCTTCTTCTTCGCGCGCGTGAACTGCACGTAGGAATCGACGAACTTGTCGGCCTTGCACGCCGCAATGGCCTCGCCCGCGGCTTTTGCGGCAGACTTTTCGGGATGTGCGCGGTAGTTCGGAGCCACGCTCACGCCGAAATGGAGGTAGTCCGTCTGCAAGCTCACGACGGAAACCATCGTGTCCGGATGGTAGCCGTTCGCGTTGTTGAACTGCTTGTCCGCGGACACGCCAATCCAGTTCGTGCCGAGCACGCTGTTGACGCCCGCGCACACCTCGTTCGGGTTTGCGTCGGAATTCACGAACACGAGCGAGAACGAGGGCTTCTTGGCAAATGCGTGAATGGCTTCCTGTGCGGCTGCGATGGCTGCCTTGCGTCCGTCCTTGAGCCGCGACGCGCCCATCCCGACCGTGAGGTATTTTCCCATCATTTCACCACGTACTCGCAGTTTGCGCCCTTGACCCGGCACGTTGCGATGTCGCAGTCGACGTTCTTGTTGAAGAGGAACGTGAACATGCCTGCCAACGCTGCAGGCAAGAGAACGCAGTCCTTGAACTTGTTTTCTGCGCACGCTTCTGCAACGGGAGGATTGCGGAACCGCACGACTGCCGATTTCTTCTTTTGGTCGAGCACGGCGATTTCGGGCTTGCCCATGCCGAACGTCTCGAAGATATCTTCGGTGATTCGCATCATGCCTTCGTTCGTGGCGCCCACCTTTTTGGCGTACCCGGCGAGGTTGTCATGGATGCCCTGCTTCACGAGCTTGTAATAGCCCTGTTCGTCAAGACTCTGGAATGCCACGACAATGTCTGAAGGAAGCATAATCTGGTTTTTCCCAAGAATTTCAATCCGTCCATCGGTCATGAACAGTTGCCGCGCGAACAGGAGCTTCTTCAAAAATGCTGACAGCATGCGACCTCCTTTTCCCCTCGTGTCCGGAAAGTGCTTATATAAATGTTGCGTGGCGCAATATTTAAATAGCGCGTGGGCTGGGGAGTGGGTATGGTGAAAGAGGTGAAGCATAGCGGACGCTTTCCCACGCATATTCCGGGATTTGACGCGCTCTGCAACGGCGGCTTCGTGGAATCGAGCGTCAACCTCGTCACGGGAGGCACCGGAACGGGGAAAACGATTTTCTGCCTCCAGTTTTTGCACAACGCGATTGCGCGCGGCAAGAAAGGGCTTTACGTTTCCTTTGAAGAAAACCTCGAGGCGCTCATCGGCGACGCGCGCGAGTTCGGCTGGGATTTCGCAAAGCTCCAGAAAGAAGGCAAGTGCTGGTTCATCACGTTCCAGCCCGTCACCGGACCCGGCCTGCAGGCCGAGTTCGTGCATTTGATTCAGGAAAAGGAAATCAACGTGATTATCGTCGACTCGATTTCCGTGCTTGCGATGATGTACGAGTACAACTACTTCAAGATGCGCAAGGAATTGTATATTCTTTCCGATACCCTCAAGAAGCTCGGGGTGACGACGCTGTTCACCGCCGAGATTGAAGGCGAGGCGTCTTTGGATATCGCAGGAGGAGGCAAGCTCTCGCGCGACGGCGTCGTCGAGTTCATCGCCGACTCGGTGATTACGATGCACAACGCCGGCATTGGCGGCGAGTCAGACCGTGCCATTCGCGTTCTCAAGATGCGAAGAACGAAGCACGAGAAAGGTCCTGTTCCGTTGAAGATTTCTGACGCGGGAATGGAAGTGTTGAAGCCGACTAAATTTTAGTCTCCGCAGGTGCACCGCGTCGTTGTCGTGCCGGTGCTCTGCATCCGGCATGAAGCCAAAGGACTCTGTCCTTTGAGCTAGTGCTGGTGAGTTCCGTTCCCAGGCAGTTTTGAGTCGTCGTTTCTAAGAGCCTAGACTTTACTCGGGTCGAGAAGGGTGTATTCCGGTTCATCCACGATAATGCCAAATATCTTTGCATGCATATCTACACGATAAACTCTGCAAAAAACGTTAAACAAATGTGCATACACCTCTTCCTGGTGTTGAGTTATTTCTTCACCGCGTGAGATAGCCTGGTAGAGTTCTCGGAATTGTCTGCGGCCGAGATCTTTAAGCGCAGAATCATAACGCCAATCAGAATCAAATACCATGCGATTACTTCTTCGCTTCCGCTTTCGCAGCAGGAGCCGCGCCAGGAGCAGCCGCTGCACCCGGAGCTGCCGCACCGGCAGCAGCACCCGCTCCTTCGACAGGGAGCAGTTCCTCGATGAGGAGCGTCGGAATCTTCGCTTCCACGAGCTTGGCCTTGATCATGCCGCGCGCCTTGCCGGCCATTGACTCGATGATGCTCTTCGCAAGCGTGGTGAGCTCGGCGCGTCGCTTCTCGATGTCCGCCTGCAATCTCTTTCGCTCTTCCTCGAGCTGCTTGAGTTCTTCCGCCGACAACTCAGTCTTCTCGTGCTTGATTTCGTCCGCGAACGCACCCTCATTAATGTCCTTGATGACGTCCTTGGCGGGCTTGCCCTCGACCATGACGCCCATCGAGTTGCACGTGCCGATGACTTCCTTGACGCGGTCCTTCATCGTCTTGCCGAGCAGCGAGTCCGCCTTCATTTTTGCGACCTTGATGATTTGCTCGATGCGCACGTCCGCGACCTTGTCCATCAGCGGGTTGCCGGAACCCTTCTCGATGCCGGATTCCTTCTTGATGAGCGCAGAAACGGGAGGAGTGCCGACGGTGACGGCGAAGCTCTTGTCGTCAGCAACGAGAATCTTGATGGGCACCTGCATGCCCTTGAAGTCCGCGGTCTTCTTGTTGATTTCCGCGATGACCATGCCGATGTTGACGCCTGCCGGGCCGAGGGCAGGTCCGAGCGGCGGGGCTGCCGTGGCTTTGCCGCCTTCAACCATCGCTTCAATCGTTTGCTTGGCCATGTTTATCGTGATTCGCTGGTGAGTCCTTTAAAAAGATTACTCTTCGTCATCATCCGAACGGTTGCCGATGCCTTCCTCGCCCGCGCTCTCCCTGCGGATGACCTTCACCATGTCGAGTTTCAGCGTGATGGGGATGGGCACCGCGGCTTCGAGCAATTCGACGACGACTTCTTCCTTTGCCTTGTCGACGCGCGTGACTTTTGCCTGTTCGCGCTTGAACGCGCCGCCGATGATTTCGACGATGTCGCTCTTGCGGATGTCCACTTCGTGCTTGACCTGCTCGAGCATGTGCTCGATTTCGCGGTACTCCACTTCCTTCGGGAGGATGCCGCGCGCGTACGGGACGCCGAAAATGGCGAGGTCGGCTGCCTGGCGGTCCGAGGCTTCGATGAAGATGTAGCCGCGCATGCCGTGAGGCCGGATGATGCTGTAGATGCTGATTTTCTTCTTGGAAATGTTGCTGCTCAGGAAGTCCATGACTTGGTCTTCCCGGTTCGCCGTCGTACGGACTGCAAAGATGTGAGTGGTAATCGCTGCCTGCGGTTTTTCGTCAGCCATGTTCTTGAACCCCTCTGTGCTCGTGTTTTTCGAGATGCAGAAGAATACTCTTGGTTCGCGAGGGGGTATTTATAAAGGTTTCGGCGTCGGGTGAAGGGTGCGCCGCCCTAAGAGGTTCAGGCTGACGAACAGCAGGGAGTTCACCAAAAGTATCCCTGCCTCTATTCGCGTCAGCGTCAATCCGAAGAGCGCAAGCGCCTGTCCTGCATTGTTAAACACAACAATGGCGGTGGCCGTGAAAATGCCCATCGCCAGAACCTTTCGCATCATCCAAACATCGCCCGGATGAAGAAGTAGACGAATACCAGAAGGGTAATCGTGATGCCCACTTCTGCCAGTACCATGCCGTAAAACCGCATTCTCCGCTCAGCAGGAAGTTCCGCAATGGTCAGAGCCATACTTGTGGTGAGGTTTTCCTTCTTTATATGTCTTGCTGACGAAAATCCGGAAGATTTCCGGCTAGAATCCCAACGCGCGCAGCCCTTCTCTCGCGAAATGAATCAGGAAGCCGATGAGGCCGATGAGAAGGATGCCCACGCCGGAAATCTTGACAATCGTCTTGAATTCCTGCCGGTTCGGTTTCTTCGTGATGGCCAAGACGCGGCGGCATTCCTTGACAAATTCCTTGAACTGCGCCCACTTCTGGCCAAACTTGCCCTGGGGCGTCAATGCCTTCTGCGCGTCCTTCGGGGACGCAATCGTCTTCACTTCTTCCTTGAGGTCCTTGACGATTCTCTCGCCGATAACTGCGGGTGACGCAATGAGCCGCTTGTGCTGCGTCCAGGCATAGCCGATGCATGCGCTCAAGAGAATGGCTCCGGCAATGATGGTGATGCTGATGAGCGAAACCGGAGTTCCCGTCGTTGTCATACGGTACAGGACGAATGCCCACACGGCCGCAACAACGATGCCGAGAACCAAGCTGACGTGCTTCCGGCGCTTGTGCCGGTGCGGATGAGTTGCAATCTGAGGAACCGGTTTCTGTGGAATCTGCGGTGGCTGTTCCTGCTGAGTAATCTGTGTGTCAGGACTGTGCGTTATCTCATCGAGTTCTGCCATATCCTGCTCGTTTCCGAGTCTGTTTTTAAACGTTGCGGGGAAAACGCTATGTACGAACGACAAAACTGCCGGGGCAGGAACGACGCGGAAAGCAAGACGTGTGAAAACAGGTCCGACGTCGTTGAGCGGAGAGAAGAGTCTTTGCCCTGCTTCTGAAGGAAGCAGTTATGAGTTGCTTCTCGATGCGAGACGAGGAGGACTTTGGTCAAGCTTTACGAAAGCTTGTGAGAAAGCTTTATGAAGGGGCGCCCGTGCTCATCCGTCATGAACCTCGCCGACCGCATCCGGATGATTCTCACCAAGCCCGCGGAATACTTCCGGCACCTCCGGAACGAGAGCATCGTGACCGCCTTCCTCACGTATGCGCTGTTCTACTTTGTT
>DATILO010000019.1:0-16111 GCA_035476335.1 Binatia bacterium
CTCGTACGTGCGGACGCGCGAGACGTCCAGGTACGCTTCGTCAATCGAGACCTGTTCCATCGTATCGGCATAGGTGCGGAGGATGTCCATCACGCGCGCGGAATATTCAACGTACAATCGATAATTGACGGGCAGGAAGACTGCCGCCGGGCATTTGGAATACGCGGTCGAGATGGGCATCGCTGAGCGAATGCCGAACTTTCTTGCTTCATAATTGCACGTGGCAACGACGCCGCGTCCGTGACCGTCTTTCGGGTCGGCTCCGACCACGACCGGCTTGCCTTTCAGCTCCGGGCATTCGCGTTCCTCGACTGCTGCGAAGAAAGCATTGAGGTCCACGTGGAGAATGATGCTCTGCTGGAGTGCCCCCTCTTGAAGCATGGAGTCAGTGAAGACGTTTTAGTTTAAAAGATTGCGGATGAGTGTCCAGTGGACTAGCGTTCATGAACATACTGATAAATCATCATGCGCAATCCCTCTTTATGGAGGCGGTCCGTGTCTTCAAGCACGGCGAGCATGCGTGCTGCTTGGGCAGGTGAGACCGACTGTCTTTGCAATTGCTTGGTGATGTATTCCTTGAATTCAGCCATGGGAAAGTGTTCTTTCAAACGCTCGAGCGCCTGCTGCACGGGTTTCCTCGGCCCTATCACGTGAAATCCGAATTCGGCAGTGTCTGGCTCGGGAAGCGGCATCACGGTGAGGTACATGTCGAGCAAGTTAGGATAGGTCTGCGCAGTGATGCGGTAATGGTTCGGAATCTCCTCCTCGAGGCAAAGTCCGGATGACTGCAGCTTTGCAGCAATTCCCGTCACCACACCGCTTTCGAAGATGCCGACGAGTCCCTGTTCTTCCACTTCAACGTGCATAAATACTCCTCGTTCTGCTCGGAGGAGAGCAGTATATAAATTTTTAGAGAATTACTTGTGCTTATCCACAATCTTTCGCATGCGTTCGACAAAGTCGCTTGCCATGGCCGCATATTTGGTGTACTCTGCTCCTGAGATTTCCTTGACTTCGCGGTGGACAATCATCTTGCTCAGACTGTACAGGTACCGCATCGTGTGCGTGTATTTGGGCTCGAGCAGTTTTGCTTTCACGAAGTTTTCTTCGAGCAAGTCCGCGACGTGGTCGGGGCTGGGAGGAATTTCTCCCAACGTCATCAACGCTGCGTGGGCGGAATCGATGGCTGCCCAGTAGAGGTCGAGCGTCGCCTGCAACAAATGCCATTTGCTGTTGTGCAATGTCGTGGGAGCGCGCATGTAGTAGTTCCAGATGCTTTCCTGCGTCGGCCTGATGCGGCCTTGCCTGAGCAGCATTTGCAGGGGGTCGAAGAATCCGGTGTCGAGAATCGCAATGCCGTCGCGCAGGATGTTGATTCCTACGGGGTCGCCTGCCCGGACATATTCCCAGAATGACGTGAGCCGCAAGGTCGTGACGTGGAACCGCGAGCTCAGCTCAACCACGACCTTTTCCACGATGATGCGGTAGGCCGTGATGAGTTCGTGGCTCAGGTTCAGGGTGACGTCGTCCACCACGATGAGGATGTCGATGTCGCTCTTTGCAGAACGCTTTTCTCTCGTTGCGGCGCTGCCGAACAGGACAACGGCTTTCAGGAAGTTGCCGAATTCCTTGTAGATGCGCTGCGTGAACTGCCGTGCGAGCTCGCGGTCGTCCTTGGAATAGAGCTGTGCAACAGGGTTCTCGCGCGGGTAAATCTTGAATTCAGCCATTCCCAAATCCTCAAGGAAGCAACGCCTTCGGCGCTTTAAGAAGATTTATCACCATTGCACAAGGGTGAAAAGGTGGTTTTCGTCCGTCGTTGAGTGTTGGTGAGTGCTTCCCAGGCAGCTTGGTAGCGTCGTCTTCGATGAAGTCGATAACGCACGAACGACAAACATCACCCGAGGCGGAAATGCCAAGCAACGACCTACTCCAACCCCAATCCACTCCAGAACGGACTTCCTCGATACTCCTCAGACAGCGCAAGTTCGCCGAACAGGAAGTAGGGTGGATGCTGCTGGCCGAAGTAGGACATCTGGAAGTCGCCCCAACTCACTTGTTTCTGTCCCGGCGCTGAAAGCCCGTAAATGCTGTGGCCGAACAATTTCCAGCCACCATAGAGCGCTTCGTACTGTTTTGCCGGGTCCTGCGCGCCGGGCTCGACAATCATGTCGGTCACGCCGGCTTTCTTCATCAGCGCGACAAAGTCCTTGATGGGCGCGCTGCCCGTGCCGGGAGTCAGGTGCTCATCCTGGTAGCCGAAGTTGTCCGAAATGTGCAGGTGCCCGATGATTTTGTGCTTGTTCAGGTCTTCCATCTCGTTCAGCAACCACTTGTTGAACCGCTCATCGGCCTGCGTGAGCGTCTCGCCCGGATTCCGCTGGAAGTACTTCTTCCACACGTTCACGTGGCCGACGTCCACGGTTGCCTTGATGTGGTCGGATGCGACGCGCTGGGCCTCGTTCTCGGACATGCCGCGGTCGTGGAGGACTTTTGCCATTTCCTCGCGCGATTTGAGAATCAAGTGCTTGAGTTCCTGCGGGTGCGAGCCGAACTTTTCCGGGAACAGTCCTTCCGGGGCGACGAACAGCGGACGCGTCAATTCCTTCGACTTCTCGACGTCATACGCGTACAGTCCTGCGCGCGCAATCGAGTCCGCGCTCTTCTCCACGGCAAAATCAAGGATGGGCTTGAGTCGCTTCTGCTGGTTTTCATAATCAAGAATGTTCTCGCGCAAGGCAACACCGGTCTGCTCGATGCTGGCGATGTGTCGGTCGAGCAGTTCCTTCTCGCGCGTGAGGATGTCCACTGGGAGCCCTCGCTTGGGCGCCACCAAATCAGGAGGTAGTTCATCATTGAAAGACTTCATGAGCTCGGTCTTATCAGGTCCTGCCGCGTCCTGGAGGTTCCGCCACTTGTCAAGCGCCTCAATGACGCGTTTGCGGCGATCCTTGAGGACATCATACTCGCGCATCTGCTTGAACTCGTCGCCTTTCGCTTGGAGAATCCTTGACTCGACCTGCAGTTCGTGATACACCTGTTCGGGCTTGAGCTGCTCCCCCTCGGGCTTGCCTTTGTTGCGCGCGTTGGTTTCCTCAACAATGGCGTTCCAGTCCATTTCCTTGACCTTGAACTGCGAGCGGGTCACGCCGTGTTCGGTGATGGTCTGGATTTCCGGCATCGGGTTTTCAAACGCGTCCCGTTTCAGGGTGCCGTCAGGATTTTTCTGGAAGACCGGCATGTGAATGGGAACATTCTTCCGCACGGACTGAATCACGTCACCGGTGCGCGAATCGACGAGGTAGAACGTCGCGTCCTCCTTTTCTCCCGGGTGCGCCAAAAACTCGACGTCCTTGCGCTTTTCGACGTCGAAAATGGGCCGCGGGAATTCGTCGGCATGCATCGTGACGGCACCGCCTTGCGCCGTATCTGCAGCGAACTCGATGGCGCGCTTGATTTCGTTCAGATTGGAAATGCGGACGCTGTCATCAAAGCCGCGCCCAGAAAAGCCCGCAAAGCCGCCGGTAGCAACGGTCGCGTGCGTGCTCAGCTCGACCTTGTTCACTTTCGAGAGCTCGCGAATCGCCCGTCGTTGCTCGGAGTCGATGCTTTCGGGCGTGATTTGTCCGGAGAAGATGCTTCCCTTGCCCGCGCCGAGGAATCCGATTTCGACCTTGCTCGCGCCCTCGCGAATCTTGGCCTTGAGCGGCTCAATCGCGTCCTTCGTGGCAATGATGCTGACGCCGACATCCCGGATAGGCATGAGCCGTTCGGGATTGTAGTCCCGGTCCATGGAGTGATAGTATCCGCGGTGGATGTCTGCCATCAAAACTCCTGCCGTTGCTTTTTCTCGTCTTCGTCGTTCATCTTGCGGGTCTTGTAACTTTCGATTTGGTGAATGGCTTTTTCGGTGCGGTTCATGAGGTCCTTGGCGCGCTCGTCCCGGATGCTTGAGGAGACGCGCTCGAACTCATGCACGAGCTGGTCGTAGCGTCTGAGCGTCTGTTGCTCCAGGGACGAGAGCGTCTCGCCTGCCGCGACCTTGTCGCGGATGCTGGCGATGTGCTCGTAGCCGTGGTGCTCGCGGAAGGAATACACCGCCTGCAGCGCGTCGCGCGTCGTGTATTCCACGCGCTGTTGCGGCAGCCGCGGGGCGTCCTCAAGTTCTTCCTCGAGCTTCTTGCGCTTGAACAGGCGCTCGACTTCGACTTCGCGCGCTTCGGGAACCCTGATGCGGTCCGTTGTCGCGAGTTCGCGGCGGGCTTCCTTCTCGAGTTCGTCGAGGAGTTGCTCTTGTTTTTGCGTGTGCGCCTCGACCTTCTTCAGTTCATCCGTGAGCGCCTTGCGGAGCACTTGGATTTCGTCGATGCGGTCTGCGGGCGCTCGCTTTTTCAGCGCGTGCGCGTCAACGGTCACCATTGACGAGCACCCTGGGACATTGAGGATAAGAATGTTTTTCGCGCTTTTCTATGTTGCGGGACATTTCGGTCACCATGCCGCGAGCCCGTGGGATTTCTTGAAGTTCTTGTAGTGGATGAAGCACCACTTCTTCGCGCCCTTGCTTGCGCCGTCGCGGGCGTCCTCAGTTTTCGCTCCTGCGGGGAAGAAGATGCGGAACACGTCCTCGAAGCCGCCGCCGATGGCCTGCGCCGTTTCTTTCGTTCCGCGGGCCATGCTGATGATGGGCTCGAACATGCGGACGGGCGGCTTTTCCTCCTTCTTTTCTTCCTTGGGGAACGCCTCTTTTTCCGACTCTTCGAGGTACTTGCGTAAGTCCTCATCAACGCCTTCGAGCGCGGACTTGAGCGTTTCATCGATGCCCGTGAGGAGTTCAAAGTCTTCCTGCTCGCGGAGCTGCTTGAACTTCTTCACGTCAAGCTCGTTCCAGCCGTAGCTTCTCCACGTGACTTCGGCCTCGCCGACGTGCACGGGTCCGCGGTGCTGGAAATCCGGAGTGGTTATCGACATGGACGGCTTGGTGCGGTACTGGAAGGTCATGAGGATGCAGCTCTCGAAGCCGTCCTTCTCCGCCTTGCGCCCGAGAATCTCGATTTCGACGAGCGAGGTTTCGAACGCGCGCACGATTTCGGCCTGGGTGTTGCGCTCGAGGTTCATGCCGAGCCGGTTGATGACTTTCAGGTAGGGCTTGACCCAGTTCATGTAGAGCTTGATGGTGGAGTAGTACTGCCTGAAGTAGCGTAACAGGAAACTCCTACGCCGGGTAAGCTCGACTTCGGTTGCCTTCTTCCAGGTGTGGTACTGCGTCAACTTGCGCCTGAGCACGGTGATGGTGTCCTTGGGAAAATCCTTCTCGAGACTGTCCACGCGCTTCCAGAAGTCGCCGTCGGATTCTCCGGGGAACTGGCGCGTCTCGAAGAAGAGGTGCGGCAGAATCACGAATCCGACTTGCTGCGCGAGCCCGAAGACGCTTGCCGGGCTTTTCGAGCCGCCTTCCACGAGGTCGACGAAGTAGCCCTTGAGCGTCTTTTCCGCGGAATCGCTTTCCGAGCCCTTCTGCTTTGCCTTTTCGTAGTACGAAAGACGCTCGCCGATGGCGCGGAGCTCGCGGACGTACACGGACAGACTGCGCACCATGTCGTGGATGACTCTCAGGAATTGCATGACGCGGTCCTGCGTCAGCCCGAGACGCTGCTGTCCTGCTCCGAAGAGACTCGATGCTTCGGATGCGGTGAAGATGTCCGAAATCTTGTCCACCACCGGGAAGCCGATCATGCGGAAGTGGGTGAGGCACCAGAAGTACACGCCCTCGATGCTTGCGTTGGGGCCTTCGAGGATGACGCGGAACCGGTTCACGGGCTTGGGATACTGCCCCTTGTAGGACTTGATTTGGTCCTTCGCGAATTCGACGCTGTCCCACGCAGAACTCTTTGCCTGCTTCGCAACCTCCTCAAAGTACTCCGCAGGTTTGAGGTTGGCGAGCTTGTCCTCCTTTTTCTCAGCCATCTGCCTTCACGAAACACGTATCGAAGTATTTAAAGCCTGCGTTGGGAAGTGGCTGCGTCCGTGCCCGTGTCTTTTGAGTGTTGGTGAGTGCCGTTCCCAGGCAGCTTTGTCGTATCGTTGCTAACGATTGAGTAAACGACGCCTCAAAGCGGCCGGGGAAGAAGAGCAAGGCATGCAACGAACTACTACGCCTTCTCCAGCACCATCACGAAGCCGATGCTGCTCACGACCTTTGCGTTGAGCTCGCTGGTGATGCGTTCCATGAGCGCCTTTCTCTCTCCGGCGGCCGTGAGCAGCTTCACGCGCACGGTGCCGTGGCGGTCGAGCTGCTTGGCGATTTCGTTGATGGTGTTTTCCGTCACGCCGGACTTGCCGATGTTGATGGTGGGCATCATCCGGAAATGTACCAGAGCATCCAGATGCCCATGCCGACGAGCACAATGCCCGTCATCAGCCGCATCGCTCCCTTGTGCTTTTCGCGCCAGGCGTGCATGTGCTTTTCCGTCACGCCCTTGTACATCGCCCAGACGATGAGCGCCAGGGGTAGCACGAAGATGACATTGTAGAGAAGCAGCTGCAGGACGTTGTGCGCAGTCACACCCGTCAAGGACATGATGGTGAGCACGGCGAGATAGACCGCTCCGGTGCACGGAAGCTCGACGAGCGCGACAAAGATGCCCAGCCCGAACGCCGTAAAGATATTGTCCGAGATGCGCTTGACATACATCTTGATGCGTTGCGCGTCATCCGGGGCAATCTGGAGCGAGAACCATTTGCCGTAAAAGAAATAGTCCTTGATTTCCAATAATCCCGCGATGATGATGAGCGAGGCGATGATGATGTACGCGATGACGCTGAACCTGCCGAGATGCTGAATCGTGGGCAATAACAACAAACCTGCCGCGAGGTACGTGACATACACGCCGAAGATGTAGACGCCGCCGTGGATGAGCAGCTTGCGCGGCTGGCGGAACGCTTTCGACAGGTAGGCGAGCAAAAAGATGAGGACGCCGAACGCGCACGGGTTGATGCTGTCGACGAGTGCTGCTCCGACCAGGATGGGCAGGCTGACGGTCGCGACCATGTCAGCAGAACTCGCAGCGGTGGTCGTCTTTTTTTGCCGTTTTCTTTGCTTTCTTTACCATGGGTCACCTCATTGGAAGGTTAGCGTGATGTCGTCCCCGTCGCTCCAGACGTAGTCGCGGAATTGCGTGTTCGGCTGGCCGTTGACCTGCATCGTGAGCGTTCCGGGAGTTGAGCCGCACAGGTCGCCGTTGCACTTGCCATCGAGGCAGGTTGCCGTGAGCTTGACGTCCATGTTGTCAAAGAACCTGCCGAGCGTGAACTTGCTCGTGTCAAGGATTTTGTTGGTCGCAGGGTCGTACGGGAGTGTCGTGTGGAGATGGATTTTGCCGGGTTCCTTGTGCGTGTGGGCGTCGTCCAAAGGACCGGTTTCGAGCGGGAAGTGGATGGAGGTGCCGCAGACCGAGGCGTGCACGACGGCGTGGACGTGAATCGAGAGCTTGCAGTTCGTGTTGGTCGCGTCGCAGGTGAGGATGCCTTCTTCGGCGTTTTCGCCATAGTACTGTTTGAGACTGTACGCGAAGAAGGCGAGAACGGCAATGACGATGAGCGCAACGAGAATCCTGCCAATAGGAAGACCTCTCTTTTTTGCCATGGTGCGGGACAGTTCATCTTTCTTTATAAAGCTTGTGCGCCGGCCACTTTGAGCTCGCCTGCAGGCAGGGCACGAATGATTGCGTCCAGGTCTCCTCCTTGGAGATACTTTTGGATTTTCTTTGCCGCATCGGAAGGTCTGTCGGTTCCTTGCGTGAGGAGCATGTGTTTTGGGCAGTGGCGCTTGATGGCCGTTTCCGGCCCGGCCATGATTCGGCCATCCGGAAGCAGCCCGATGGCGAGCTTCAGCGGCACGGATTTGGTCTCGCGCTTGCCGCGAATCATGAACGCGCCCTTGGACATGAACTCTCCGGATTGCGCTTCCTTGCTCACTTGTTCGGGCGTGACGCAGTACGCCTCCATCGCGGCGACGCCGAGCTTCCAGCCGCGCGAATAGCTCGCCGTTGCTTGGAGCGCTTCATCAACCGTGAGCGGTTTCGGTTTCGTGCCTTCGGTCTTGATGATGAAGAACGGGCTGCCCGGGGATTCCGTGTGGCAAATCAGGTCGTGCGGCTCGACGTGTTTCTTGACGAGGAGTTCGTTCGTGCCTGCGTCTCTGCCTCCGACGCAGAGGTATCCTTCGCTGGAGAGAAACCACCGGAACTTTTCATACCAGTGTTTCGCGGTTTGTTCCTTCAGTTCAGGTTTTTTCGGTTCTGCGGATTTCTTTTCTTCCGCCACCGAGAGCTGCGCCTTGAATTTTTCAACGGCTGCGCGCGCCCCTTTTGCTTTTGCCTTGAACTTCTTTGCGCGGTCGAAGTAGAATCCGGCGTTTTGCTCCACGGTCTTGCGGAGGTCGAGCGTGATGCGCATGGTCAGCAGGCGCGGAGGTCCTCAACCGTGATGGCCTGGTCGGGGCAGAACACTTGCCCGTTCACCGTATGGAGGACGGGCGTGAGCTTGACTTGCACGGGCGTGCCGATGGGGTCGAGGGTGAATGCCGTCTTGAGCGAGCTTGCCGGCAGTAATGGTGATTTCAGGACGTTGGGCGCGAGGTAAAGATTGTCCGTTCCGACGACGCGGGCCTGCAGTGCCGCGATGGGCGTGCCGGGACCGTTGTCCAGCGAGAGTTCGACGACGCGGTCGCGGACGCAGATTTGCGGGACGCCCTTGACCGTGATGAGCTGCAAATCAACTGCGGTGCAGGAACCACCGACTTCAGGCGAACTCACGAACGTCGCCTGTTCCTCAACATACGCCTCGCCGAAGCTCATGACTATTGCGCCTAATCCGACAGAAAATCCGATGAGGATGAGCGTGGCGATGAGCGGTGAGACTCCTCGTTTGTTCAGCATGGCCATTCCTCTTTTCGGTTGTTGTTGGACGCGTGCTATATAAAGGTTGTTGGAGGATAGGTTTGAGTCGTCATTTGTACCTTGGCTCTTCTTCCCCGGCAGTTTTGAGGCGTCGTTTACTCAATCGTTAGCAACGATACGACAAAGCTGCCTGGGAACGGTACTCACCAACACTCAACGCCCTTCATGACCAAGATTTATAAGACGCCAATATTCCACACCCTCAATGGCAGACGAGCTTGAAGAACTCAAGAACATGAGTCCTGAGCAGCTGCGCGAGCTGCAAAAGAAGCAGTGCATCTTCTGTCGCATCACGGAAGGGAAGGTGCAGGCGCGGAAGGTGTACGAGGACGAATACTCCGTCGCAGTGCTCGACATCAATCCCGGCACGCCCGGGCACATGCTGCTGATGCCGAAGGAGCACTATAGTATTCTCCCGCAATTGCCTGAGGAATTGATTGCGCATCTCGGCATTGTCGCGAAGCATTTGTCGCAGGCCGCTCTTCGTGCGTTGAAGGCGCAGGGCACCACGATTTTCGCCGCGAACGGCTTGGCCGCAGGACAGCGCGCGTCGCACTTGCTCGTTCATATCATCCCGCGTATGGAAGGCGATGGAGCGGGCATCTTGTTGCCGGAAAAGGAAATCTCGGAGAAAGACGCACGGAACTTGCGCGACCAGTTGCAGCCGATTGTGAATCGCGCGTTTGGGAAAGAAACGGTTGAGAAGAAACACACTCCTGAAATAAAAAGACAGGAGAAAGCTCCTGAAAAGAAAGCAGAGACGGAAAAACAGCAGGAGAAAGCAGAGCAGAAGAAAGACGACAAGAACGAGCGTCGCAAGCCCAACCTCGACGAAATTGCGGACTTCCTCGGAGGCAAGCGATGAGCTGCAAGCTCTGCGATTTGCTCAAGGAAGCCCCGCTGTATGACGACGGCGAGGTCACCGCGGTTGTTTCGGAAACGCCTGCCGCGCCCGGACACCTCATTGTTGCGCCGAAGACGCATCACGTCATCCTCGAACAGGTTCCTGACTGGGTGATGGGCAAATTGTTCACGGTTGCGAACAAGCTCTCCATTGCGCTCTTTGAGGGATTGGGCGCGCAGGGAACGAACCTGCTCATCCAGAATGGCGCCGCCGCCGGCCAGGGCGCGCCGCACGTGAGCGTCAACATTGTCCCGCGCCAGGAGAACGACGGGCTCAACCTCCTCTGGCAACCGCGCCAATTGAGCGAAGAAGAGATGAGCACCGTCGAGCTCAAGCTCAAGCAGGAAATCAAGTCCATCGGCTCCTTCGACAAGGAAAAACCGAAGCCGAAGGAAGAACCCAAGCCCGACGTGAAGAAGGAGTACAAGCTTTCTGAAGAGGAGAATTATTTGATTAAGAGTTTGAGGAGAATTCCTTAAAGCAACAGCAACGGATTCCCCACAATCAGCGTCGCAACGAACGCGAGCAGGAATGAGGGAACAAACGGAATTCCGTTCTTGATTTCGACGAGAATCTTGTGCTTCTTCGCGAGGCGTTGCAGTTCCGCAATCTGTTCTTTCGTGACGCCCAGGTCCTTCGGGCCCGTGATGCGCTTGCCCGCGACAACAACGTCCTTGACAATCCAGTCGCCCTCGCGCAGTTCTGAGGGTGGAATCGTCTTGAGCATGCAGCACTGCTCGACGGCTTTCACGACAATCAGTGCGTACGCCATCAGCGGCAGCAACGCCGCGAGGATGATGACCGGCACGCGGAGCCGCGGCTCGTTGATGAGGAACACGAGCGCAAGGAGGAGAATGGCGAGCACGAGCGAGAGCATGCGCGCGAAAAACAACGGCTTCTGGCGCGCGAGCTTGCCGTACGCGGGCAGGAACGTCTTGTAGTTCCGCGCCGCGATGAGCGCAATGGCGCCAAGCCCGTAAATGGCGCCGAACACGAGCGAGTTGATGAGGAATCCGACGGCAAAGCTGTCGAGCGCGAGTTTCATTCCGAAAATGCTGCCCAAGGCCATCATCAGCTTGCTGTCGCCGCCACCCCACTGGCCCGCGTAGTACATCGCGAATCCCAGTGCGACAAAGACAACGAGCCCCGATGCAAGCTCAATCAACGGTTGCCAGCTCCACGCAAGAACCGCAGAAAGAAGATGCAGTCCGACGCCCGCGGCAATGCCCGCGTAGTTGAGCCAGTCCGGCACTTCCGTTGTTCGCAAGTCCGTGACCGTACCGAAAAGAAGGATGACACTCGCTATCACCAGGTCGAGCATGCGCGAAGAATCGTGGCGAGCTATATAAAACTGCTGACAGCGCAATGCTTAAATACCCTCCGACGGTAAAAAAAGAGCATGAGACAACGATGCCGGAAGGCAATGGGGCTTGCCGTGGACATCGGCAGGAAGCTCCAGCAGGAGTATCCGCAGATTGCGGAGGACTATCGCGCATTGCTTTCAAAGCCGCAAATCGTGCGCAAGCACGTCTTGGTGTTGCACTATCACATCACGTCAGTGGTTGCCGAGCGCGCAGTTGATTTCGCGCTTCGCGGCTACCATGGCGAGCTGGAATACCGCTCCCCGTATGCCGGACTCATTCCCGCATCGGAACTCGAAGAGCTTTGTATCGCGCACCAGCAGCGGAACGGCCGGTTCGCGGTACGCCATCTCACGTTCGAAGACCGCTCGCGCGGCGGCAGGCACGGAGGCAGCATCAGCGGACCGCTCGTCGCAGCGCAAAAGCTCGGCGCGCACGCGATGACTTCTGAAGAGAAACGGGAACTCGGCTACCGCAACCTCGAGAACAAGGTCGGCATCCACGCGATGACGTCGGAAGAAAAGCGTGAGGCCGGCAGGAAAGGGTTCGTCGCGTGGATGGAACGCCGCGGCATCCCCCTCTGGACTGCTGAGGAAGAGCGTGAAGCGTACGTGCTCGCGCAGGCCTGCAGGCGAGGAATGTTCCTCGACCGCGATGCCGTTGCCAAGGAAATCAACCGGCAGTTCCACGAGGGAAAACCGTACCGAACCGGCGCGACCGTGTATCAGGCAATCCGGCGCTATGAGCGCACGCACAAACCTTTATAAGTTTCAACGCGCGTCTCCGAATAAAGGGGTTATGGTCAAGGTCGAATTTGCCAAAAACGCGAAGACTATCCAAGTTATTGGAGCGGTCTTCGACCGCGAGCAGGCGCAGGAAATCGCGGAGAAGCACAAGACTTCTGCATTCGGAACGCTCACCAACATCATGAAGGCGTTCAACAAGAACCGCGGCCAGCTCATCCTCACGGGCTACCGGTTGCGGTACGACCCGTTCTGGTACATCGTGGGAGAGAGCTTCTATGAATACCATCGCAAGAGCACGTACGAAATCAACGTCAAGCCCGAAGTGCAGAGCGTCTACCTCAACAAGGACTGGGTGAAGGTGCAGCCCGAGGCGCCCGTGTGCGTGCTCGAGGGCATCGACCATTGCTTCGAGCACTACACGAAAGAAATCGTCCAGGATGCCTTGAAACCGAAAGGCAAGGACTACCAGAAATATCTTGACGCGAAATCCAAGCCCATCAAGAACGTGGAAGAATTGCAGCGCAAGGACGTTGACGTGATTCCGGTCGGCATCCGCGCGTCGTTCCTGCTCACGAATTTGACGAAAGACGTCCTGAAACCGATTCAGGCAGATGAGATTCTCGATGAGCGTGTCGTGATTGACCGGCTCACGCTCTTCATGACGCCGGTGCACATCTTCGAATTCAAGGAAGAGAACCGCGACAGCCGCGGCACGATTGAAGTTGACGGCGTCACGGGAGCGTGGCAGAAGGGCACGAAGCTCATCACCGAACTGACGAAGAAGTACTGGAACGCCGACACGATGTTCGACATCACGACGGAAGCGGCAGGCAACATCCTGCCCGGCACGGGCGTCGCCATGATTATCGCGAAGAAGATTTACGACAAGCGCAAGGAAGGCAAAATCGAAAGGCACCGGCAGGAATTGCGGTCGTTGTATCAGACGAGAAGGAAGAAGTAGTTCTGAGTGTTGGTGAGTGCCGTTCCCAGGCAGGTTGGACGTTCGTGCGTTATCGACTTCTGAGAAAACGACTCAAAGCTGCCGGGGAACTCAACGACACGCACGCATCTACGGGTGCAAGGACTCAACGACGTCCCACACCGCAACCTTTATAAATAACCTGAAGGGCACGAGTACTAGTCTCTCATGAGACTGTGAGTCTCGAGCACCGCTCGGGATGAGTTGAGGAGGATTGCGTTTCTACGTTTTCCTCAGGAGGAAACCATTATGGCAAACGAAATGGCTGACAACGCCCTGCAGGCGATTGAGGTCGCGAAGACGACCGGCAAAATCCGCAAGGGCGCGAACGAAACCACCAAGGCAGTCGAGCGCGGCATCGCGAAGCTGGCCGTCATCGCAAAGGACGTCCAACCCGCAGAAGTCGTCATGCACATTCCCTTGATTGCAAAGGAGAAGGGCATTCCGTGCGTCACCGTTGACAGCAAGGAAGAGCTCGGACAGGCGGCAGGCATTGGCGTTCCCACTGCGGCCATCGCAATCGTCGAGGAAGGCGACGCGAAGAAGCTCATTGCCGAAATCAAGGCAAAGGCGTAACATGGCAGACGAGAAGAAGCCCGCACCGAAACCCGAAGCAAAGCCCGCGGCAGCTCCGGTAAAACCCGCACCGCAGGGCGGCAAGCCCGCTCCGCGACAGACGGAACAGCGAGGCGCGGAAGCCGTGCGGTTCACGATGTCATTCCCCTCGCGCGTTGAGGAAATCGTCGGCCGCACGGGCAGCCGAGGCGAAGCGATTCAAGTGCGCGTCCGTGTTCTCACCGGACGCGACCAGGACAAGGTCCTGCGACGCAACGTCAAGGGTCCGGTCCAGAAGGACGACATCCTCATGCTCAGAGAAACCGAAATTGAAGCGCGACCCCTCGGCAAGGGCGGCCGCGGAAGCGTGTAACCATGGCACGATGCTCCTTTTGCAGGGCCAACATCGAGCTTGGCACGGGCAAGATGCTCATCCTCAAGGACGGCAGGGTCCTGAACTTCTGCTCGCGCAAGTGCGAGAAGAACCAGATGAAGCTCGGCCACGTCGGCAGAGAAACGAAGTGGACGACCGCCTACCGGCTTGAGAAGAAAGCTGCGAAGAAAGTAGAGACGAAGAAGTAGCTCTTGGTGAGTTCCGTTCCCGAGCAGGTTTGAGTCGTCGTTTACGTTAGCGACGGTACGACAAAACTGCCGGGGAAGAAGAGCCACGGTGCAGACGACAACCATCACCAGCACTCAACGACGCTGAAACGACACAACCATGATCGAACGAACACTCATCCTCGCAAAGCCGGACGCAGTCCAGCGCGGTCTTGTTGGCGAAATCCTGAAGCGCTTCGAGATGCGCGGGTTCCGCATCGTGGGGATGAAGCTCATCAACCCGACGGAACAGCACCTCGGCATGCATTATGCCGACGACCCGGTCTGGAAGAAGAGCGTGGGCGCCAAAACGCGTGCGTCGATGGAAGCGAAAGGCCAGAAGGTCACGGAAACTGACGAGGAAATCGGTGCGCGTGTCCGCAGATGGAACATGGAATGCCTGAAAGCTCCTCTCGTGGCCATGGTCTTCGAGGGCGAGGCCGTCATCGAGGGCGGCAGGAAGATTGTCGGCGCAACCGAGCCGAAGTCGGCCGCTCCAGGAACGATTCGAGGAGATTATTCAAATGACAGTTACGCGTTGGCGGACAAGCAGAAGCGCGTCCTTCGCAACTTGATGCATGCCTCAGGCAGCGTCGAGGAGGCAGAAAGAGAAATCAAGGTGTGGTTCACCGAAAAGGAACTGTACGATTACCAAAAGCACGACACGAAATTGCTCTATGGGTGATGACTGATGGCAGAAGACAAGCTGGAACGGATGAGAAAGCTCGTGGACAAGCAGGAGAACATTCGCAATATTGCGACCTCCGCCCACATCCACCACGGCAAGACCGCGTTCACGGACAACTTGCTCTCCGCAGCAGGCATGATGTCGCAAGCCGCAGCCGGCGACCTCGAAAAGGGCATGGCGACGTGGCAGCACAAGGACGAACAGGAACGCTTGATGACCGTCGACGCGGCAAACGTCTCGATGGTCCACAGCTTCAACAACCAGGAATTCCTCATCAACCTCATCGACACGCCGGGACACATCGACTTCGGCGGCAACGTCACGCGAGCAATGCGCGCCATCGACGGCACCGTCGTGCTTGTCTGCGCGTCCGAAGGCATCATGCCGCAGACCGAGACGGTCCTGAAGCAGGCGTTGCGAGAACGCGTCAAGCCCGTGTTGTTCATCAACAAGGTCGACCGTTTGATTAAGGAAATGCAGTACACGCCGGAACAAATCCAGCAGCGCTTCGTCAAAATCATTCTTGAATTCAACCGCCTCATCGAACAGATTGCGGAAAAGGAATTCCAGCAGAAGTGGAAGGTCAACATCCAGGACGGCAGCGTTGCGTTCGGTAGCGCGCGCGACAACTGGGCGCTCTCCTTGCAATACATGCAGAAGAAGGGCGTTGCGTTCAAGGACATCCTGCGAATCTACGAAATGGACGAAAAAGAGCGGCAAGACTGGGTGTGGAAGAACGCTCCCTTGCACGAAGTCATTCTCGACATGGTCATCAAGCACTTGCCCAACCCGGTTGATGCGCAGAAGTACCGCATCCCGAAAATCTGGCACGGCGAGCCCGAAAGCCAGCTCGGCAAGGACCTCATCTCGTGCAGCCGCAGCGGCAAGCTCGCGTTCGTCATCACGCGCATCCTCATCGAGCCGAAGTCCGGCAGGGAAATCTGCGCAGGCAGATTGTATTCCGGAACGATGCGCGAAGGCATGACCGTCTACCTGAACAACGCAAAGCAGGAACAGCGCGTCGGCCAGGTGTTCATGTACTACGGCATCAAGCCCGAACTCATCGAAGCGGTTCCCGCGGGAAACGTCTGCGCCATCGCGGGCGTCACCGGATTCGCGGGCGAGACCATCACGCTCGAGCCCGACCAACCGTTCGAGGAGCTCAAGCACATCTTCGAGCCCGTCATCAGCAAGGCCATCAAGCCCGAGAAGCCGCAGGACCTGTCCAAGCTCGTGGAAGTGCTGCGCAAGGTCAGCAAGGAAGACCCGTCGGTGAAGATTGAAATCAACCAGGAAACGGGCGAGAACCTGCTGCACGGCA